>JASHQK010000002.1 GCA_030039195.1 Candidatus Sulfotelmatobacter sp. | reverse complement strand
ACCGCTTTTCGCGGCAATATATTTTCGGGATGAAATGCTGTTGGTGAATCGGGGGTCTTACGTACTTCGTCTTGTCTAGCGGCGGCAGCTTCAGCGGTTCCGGCGTGAGATCTTTGTAGGCAATCATCGAAAGCAGGTGCTGGATCACATTCAGGCGGGCGCATTTCTTATCTTCCGCGTCGACCACATACCAGGGCACCTGCGGAATGTCGGTAACGGCGAACATCTCATCTTTCGCCCGCGAATACTCGGCCCAGCGGGGGCGCGACTCCAGATCCATGGGGCTGAGCTTCCAGCGTTTCGTGGGATCGCGCATGCGATCCTGAAAGCGCCGTTCCTGTTCCTCGTCGCTGACCGAGAACCAGTACTTGATCAGGATGATTCCGGCGCGCACCAGCATGCGTTCGAACTCCGGACAACTCTTCAGGAACTCCTGATATTCCTCTTTGCTGCAGAAGCCCATGACGTGCTCGACCCCGGCGCGGTTGTACCAGCTGCGGTCGAATAACACCATCTCGCCCGCCGCCGGCAAGTGCGCCACGTAGCATTGAAAGTACCATTGCGTTTTCTCGCGCTCGGTCGGCGTTCCCAGCGCCACAACCCGGCAAATGCGCGGATTCAGGGTTTGAATGATGCGCTTGATCGCCCCACCCTTGCCGGCGGCGTCGCGGCCTTCAAAAAGAGCCACAACTCGCAAACCTTCATGTCGGATCCACTTCTGCCGCTTCACCAACTCGATCTGCAGGCGCCCGAGTTCCTTCTCATATTCGCAGTCTTGCCCAAGCCGCAATGAGGCATGCGTACCATTGGGAGAGCCATCCGGTTTGCCGCCGCGAGTTGTGATGGAATCCCTCATTCGTCGAGCCAAGGTGACCATATAGGGGCGCAACATGCGCCCCCCTCATATTGCCATCGGACGGAATTATCTCTCGCTTCAATGCCTTTGGGCTAAAACCATGCCTTTTGCGCTTCCGGGTACGAGGACGGGGAAATTCCTTGACAGGGCGGGACGGGTGCAGGTAACATTAATAGCAACCGACCGACCGGTCGGTTTTTATTATCCCAGCACTCCCCTCGGAGGAAGGCCCCGTGGCTACAATTTTCTACGAACGCGACGCTAATCCCAACGCTCTGAAGGGAAGGACCATCGCCATCCTTGGCTACGGCAGCCAGGGACACGCCCAGGCCCAAAATCTGCGCGACAGCGGCTACAAAGTCATCGTCGGCCTCGAACCGACGCGCCCAAGCGCCGCGCAGGCCCGCGCCGATGGCATGGTGGTCGTCGCTCCGGATGAAGCCGCCAAGCGCGCCGACTGGATCCACGTTCTTACTCCCGACGAAACCCAATCCGCCGTCTACGACCAACACATCAAGCCCTATCTGCATCCCGGAAAAATTCTCGGCTTCTCCCACGGATTCAGCATTCATTTCAAAACTATCGTTCCCCCGGATGACGTCGACGTCGTGATGATCGCTCCGAAGGGGCCGGGACACCTGGTCCGGCGCGTTTATAGCGAAGGCCGCGGCGTCCCGTCACTGATCGCCATCCAGCAGGATGCGAGCAAGCATGCGCAAGAATACGCGCTCGCCTATGCTCACGGCATCGGTGCGACGCGTGCGGGAGTTCTGCAGACGACCTTCAAAGAAGAAACCGAGAGCGATCTCTTCGGCGAGCAGTCGGTGCTTTGCGGCGGGTTGACCTCGCTGATCAAGAAAGGATTCGAAACTCTCGTCGAAGCCGGCTACGCCCCCGAGATCGCGTATTTCGAATGCCTCCACGAAGTGAAGCTGATCGTCGACTTGATTTACGAAGGCGGCCTGGGACGCATGCGTTACTCGATCTCGAATACCGCCGAATATGGCGACCTCACGCGCGGCGAGCGAGTTGTTGGCGATGAAACCCGCGCTGCCATGAAAAAGATTCTGGCCGACATTCAGTCGGGCGAGTTCGCTCGCGAGTGGATCGCAGAAAACAAGAACGGCTGCAGGAACTTCAACGCGCTGCGCGAAAAAGAGAAGCAGCATCCGATCGAGATCGTCGGCGCCCAACTGCGCAGCATGATGAGCTGGCTGCCGAAGGAAGCGAAGAAATCCGAAGCTCCCCAGCAAGAACCAAAACAGGTGGTGAATGCTTAAGGGAGCCGAAATAGTCTTGCAGTGCCTGCGCGCTGAGGGCGTCGAACTCATGTTCGGCTACCCCGGCGGCGCGATCATGCCCCTTTATGACGCGCTCGAGGGCAGCGGCATTCGCCACGTCCTGACGCGCCACGAGCAGGGCGCGGTTTTCGCGGCGGAAGGATACGCTCGCGTCACGGGCAAAGTCGGCGTCGCGATCGCCACCAGCGGCCCCGGTGCGACGAATCTGGTGACCGGCATCGCCGATGCGAAAATGGATTCGGTCCCTCTGGTCTGCATCACGGGCCAGGTTCGCAGCGCTCTTATCGGCACCGATGCTTTCCAGGAAACCGACGTTTTCGGCGTCACGCTCTCGCTCACGAAATGGAGCCGCCTGGTTCGCACGCTCGACGAGATTCCCGAAGTCATCGCCGAAGGATTTCACTGGGCACGCAGCGGACGCCCGGGGCCGGTCATCATCGACATCCCGACCGACATGCTGAAGGCGAAGAGAGAATTCTCCGGACCGGCGAAGTTCACGCCGCATGCGCGTCCCGCCGACGCCAAAGCTGACGGCGGATTTACGGACACAATCGTTGCCATGCTGCAGCAGGCCTCGCGTCCGGTAGCCCTGGTCGGCGCGGGAGTGAAGCTTTCGGGCGCGATCCCGGAATTGCGCCGACTGCTCGATCAGCTCAACATTCCGACTTTCGCCACCGTGCACGGACTCGGCGCCGTTCCTCCACCGTCACCCTATTATCTCGGCATGGTCGGCATGCATGGCACCCGCGCTGCGAACATGGCGCTGCATGAGACCGATCTGCTGCTGGTCTTAGGCGCTCGCCTCGACGACCGCGTCACCGGTGACCCTTCCCGCTTCGCACCGCACGCTAGGATCGTTCACTTCGAGATTGATCCTGCGCAGCTCGATCGCGTGCGTCCCTGCGATCTGCCGGTGATCGGCGATTTGGCCGAGACGATTCCCGCATTTCAGGCGGAGCTTCGCCAGCATAGACTGCCCGACTTCAAAGACTGGCGCGCCGTTGCCTGCGGTTCCGAGCGAGCCGAACTTGATCCTCGCGGCCTGGCGCAGCCGACGATCCGCTTTCTCGATGAACTTTTCAGCCGCTTGCCTGAGAACAGCGTTGTGCTCGCCGATGTCGGACAGCACCAGATGTGGGCGGCGCAGCGCTATCGTTCGTCTTCTCCGCGCGGGTTCATCACTTCCGGCGGCCTTGGTGCCATGGGTTTCGCGCTGCCCGCCGCTGTCGGCGTGCAACTGGCCAAGCCCGATACCTGCGTGCTCTGCGTTTCCGGCGATGGCGGATTTCAGATGAACATCCAGGAACTTGCCACCGTGCACCGCCTCGATCTGCCGATCAAGATGGTGATTATCGACAACAAATATCTCGGCATGGTGCGGCAGTGGCAGCAGCTGTTTTATGAGCGCAATTACGCCGAGACCGATCTGAGCGACAATCCGGATTTCGTGGAGATCGCGAGGGCTTACAAGATTCCGAGTTTCCGCATGAATGAAGATGTCATGCGCGAATTCCCGGTTTCCGACGAAACTGGAAACGAAATCGATCGATTTCTGCATTCGCCGAATCCGGAGTTGTTGGTGTTCGATTGTGCGCCGGAAGCGAACGTTTTCCCGATGGTTCCGGCAGGAGCGGCATTGTCAGAGATGTTGCTGGAAGAAGAGCCGGCCGAATAAAGGAGCGAAACATGCAAACGTTTCAGATTCGCTATCGCAACACGCAAGGGACGCTGATGAGAATTCTGAACGCAGTTTCGCGCCGCGGCCTGGATATGCCTTCCGTCCACGCTGACGCCGCCCAACTCGATCACGAAATCGTGCTCACGCTCGACGTCAATCCCAAGCAGATTGGACAGCTCTACCGCGAGTGGTACGCGATTCCCGACGTGATCAAGGTGCGCTCCGGCGCGGCGCACGAGGCCGAGTGGTCGACCGCGCATCCGCCCACGGGTGTTTCGATTCACCGCGCCGCCGCGCGAGCGTAGGCCTCGTAGGCTCGCTACGCTCGCCGCCCGGACGAATGCGTCCGGGCCTACATGTTCCTGTAGTTTCCATCTTCGCCGTCTCTCCTGTAATCTTTTTTCCTTATGGATCCCAAGCACATCAGTCGTGGCATCACCGAAGGACGCGACCGCGCTGCCGCTCGCGCCATGTTCAAAGCCGTCGGATTCACCGACGCCGATCTCAGCCGTCCGCTCATCGGCGTCGCCAACACCTGGATCGAGACCATGCCCTGCAATTTCCATCTGCGGCGGCTCTCGGCCAGGATCAAGGAAGGCATTCGCGAAGCCGGTGGCACTCCCATGGAGTTCAACACGATTGCCATCTCCGACGGCGAGACCATGGGCACCGAAGGCATGCGCGCCTCACTCGTGAGCCGCGAGGTGATCACTGATTCGATCGAACTTGTCTGCCGCGGTCAGATGTTCGACGCCGTCATCTGCATCGTCGGCTGCGACAAAACGATTCCCGCCGGTGCCATGGCGCTGGCTCGCATGAATCTTCCTGGCATGGTGCTCTATGGCGGGACGATTCTTCCCGGCAATTATCGCGGCGACAACGTGACCATCCAGCACGTCTTTGAAGCCATCGGTGCTAACGTGGCTGGAAAAATGTCCGACTCAGAACTCAAGCAGCTCGAAGACGTCGCTTGTCCCGGCGCGGGCGCTTGCGGCGGCCAGTACACAGCAAACACCATGTCGACTGTCATGGAGATGATCGGCCTTTCGCCGCTGGGCTACAACAGCGTACCTGCCATGGATCCGGAGAAAGACAAGGTCGCCTTCGACTGCGGCAAAATTGTCATGAACGTTCTGAAATCGGGACTCCTCCCGCGCGACATCCTCACGCGACACGCCTTTGAAAATGCCATAGGGTCCGTCGCGGCGACCGGAGGCTCAACCAATGCCGTCCTGCATCTGCTCGCGATCGCGCGCGAAGCCGGCGTCAGGCTCGAGATCGACGATTTCCAGAAAATCAGCCAACGCACTCCGCTGCTCGCCGATCTCAAACCTTCCGGCAGATTCGTCGCCGTCGATATGCACCGTGCCGGAGGCGTTCGCCTTCTCGCCAAGCGCCTGCTCGACGGCAAACGTCTGCACGGGTCGGCGAAAACCGTCACCGGCCGCACCATCGCCGAGGAGGTCGCCAGCGCGCACGAAACTGCCGGCCAGGAAGTCATTTCTGCGTTGGACAAACCTCTCAAAGCCACCGGCGGCCTCGTCATCCTCAAGGGCAATCTCGCTCCCGAAGGATGCGTCGCCAAAATCAGCGGTCACGAACGCCTCGAGCAGCGCGGCCCGGCTCGCGTTTTCGATTCCGAGGAAAAAGCCATGGCCGCGGTCACATCAAAGAAAATCAAAGCCGGCGATGTGGTCGTCATCCGCAACGAGGGGCCCAAAGGTGGACCCGGCATGCGCGAAATGCTCGGCGTCACTGCCGCGATTGTCGGCGAAGGTCTTGGCGAATCCGTCGCGCTTCTCACTGACGGCCGCTTCAGCGGTGCGACTCGCGGACTGATGGCCGGCCACGTTTCTCCGGAAGCCGCCCTCGGCGGTCCAATCGCTGCAGTCCAAAATGGAGATATGATTCGCTTCGACGTCCGCAAGCGCGTACTCGAAGTCGAGATCAGCCAGCAGGAACTCCGCAAGCGCATGAAGAAATGGAAGCCCCAGAAGCCGCGCTATCCCGCCGGAGTTTTCGCGAAGTACGCAGCTCTGGTTTCGTCTGCATCGCAGGGCGCGATCACCCGGCCGCGTTGACGCCGACACAGGCTGTGCTGCCGGCTGACTGTCTCGAGAGCACCTGCTGTGAATCGCTGCCTTCGAAGCGTGATTGGCTATGGCGCCGGACGGCTTTTTTCTTCATAATCCCGGCATGGCTCTCGTCGTCTTCCTCCGAGGCGTCAACGTTGGCGGACACCGAACCTTTCGCCCGAGCGTCCTCGCCCGGGAGTTGAGCGACTACGATGTCGTGAACGTAGGCGCGGCGGGCACGTTTGTCGTTCGTAAGCCTGGGTCGCGCACAAAGTTCCGCGCTGCCTTGCTCGGCAAGCTGCCATTCGAAGCGGAGGTTGCGTTGTGCGATGGGCGCGATCTTCTGCGCCTGGAGATGGCGAACCCGTTTGGAAGTCAGCCCTGCCCCCCGGATGTTGTCCGCTTCGTGAGCATCCTCTCGAAGGCTGGCGCCGTCCGGTCGGCACTTCCGGTTTCGTTTCCCTCAGAGGGGCAGTGGCTCGTGCGCGTGATGGCCTGCGAAGGCCAGTTCGTGTTTGGCATGTACCGCCGTCACATGAAAACCATTGGCTATCTGGGCCAGATCGACAAGCTGTACGGCGCCCCTGCGACCACGCGGAACTGGAACACAATCGCTGCCATCCTTCGAATCTTGAAGGGCCAGAGCACTCCGAGATAACCGGCGTTCTCCCTGACCCCAAGGGCCCTCCGCGTCCTTTGCGCCGCTCCAGGCTATCCGCGAAGACTTGGGTTTTCGGACCAGCTATCTTCGCAGTTACTGCTGCTGCAGCAGGATTGAGACCGTGTTATCGATGTTCGTGACCGCTAGATCGAGCTTGCCGTCTCGGTCGGAGTCGCCCACGGCCGACGAGTTGTCGCCAATCCCGCCGGTGTCGGGCCAACGGGCTCAACTCTTTCCCGTTCCTGCCGATAGAACTTTCAGACGCTCTCCTGCCATGGCGAATGCCGAGCAATACGTCGCCTCCATTGTCGAGAAGTACCGCGTCCAGGTCGACACCGGCTCGCCCGCCCACTGCGCCGCCGACAAGATTCTTCCGCTGTTAAAAAATTGGGGGAAGCAGTATCTTCTCGGCCTCACGCTCTCGGGGGCGTACGGCAAGAACACGGCTGTGTCGCTCGTTTCGCATGTGGATGTCCTCATCGCGCTGTCTCCCGTGCCGGGCATGCCGATGAAGAAAGTCTTCTGGAATCTCTTCGAGTACCTGACCGAACAGAACCTGCGTCCACGCACGCGCGATGTGTCAGTACAGCTGGAGCACAAAGGATTCCGCATTGATCTGGTTCCTTCCTGCCGCGAGCACAACCAGAATTTGCTATTCAACAAGAAAACGGGGGCCGTCGTAGCGACCGATCTTGCCCAACACGTTCACCTGATCGCCAACTCCGGACGCCAGCAGGAAATCTCCGCCATGAAAATATGGCGCGAGCGCGGTCGACTGGTCATTCCTTCCTTTTATCTCGAACTCGCGGTCCTGCGCGCGCTTGAAAAGGAGCCCTTCGGACACCTAGCGGAGAACGTCCTGGCGGTTATGCGTTTTCTTTCCAGCCGATTCGAGAAGGCGGTTCTGCGCGACCCCGCGAATGCTGAGAACATCGTGTCCAACGATCTCTCGGCCGACGAACGGGACACGATCGCCGACGCGGCGCGCAAAGCGCTCTACGAAGAGAATTGGAAGAAGCTGCTCTGGTAAAGAATGATGTCGAGAACTCCGAAATTTCCGGAAAGCTCCAACTCCGGAACCGCTCGCCCATGCCATGTCTTGGGGAGTTGTTTTCGCTTACTCGCTGGTGAAGTAGTCGATCGTCACCGGATTTTCAAACAAGGAATAATCCCGTGTCACCACCGTGATGCCGCTTTCGGTCACGAAATAGCGCTGGCGATCGGCTTCGGCGTCGTAGCCGATGGTTGTGCCTTCGGGAAGATGGACGTCGCGGTCGATGATGGCGCGGCGGATGCGGCAGTGGCGTCCGACCACGACGTGGGAAAAAAGAACGCTCTGGTCGACCTCGCAGTAAGAATTGATGCGCACGTCGGGTGACAGCACAGAATTCTTGACCGTGCCGCCGGAGACGATGCATCCCCCGGACACGATGGAATCGAGCGCGGTGCCGGTACGTCCGGCTTCCGCAAAAACGAATTTTGCCGGCGGATACTGTCGCTGGTGGGTGCGAATCGGCCACTGCTCGTCGTACAAATTAAAAATCGGGGAGACGGAGACAATGTCCATATTGGCTTCGTAATAAGCTTCGAGCGTGCCCACGTCGCGCCAGTACAAAGCTTCTTTCTTGTTTTCGTCGACGAAGTCGTACGCATAGACGCGATAGTCGCCGACCATCTTGGGCAGAATGTCCTTGCCGAAATCGTGGCTGGACTGAGGGTCTTCGGCGTCCTTGAGCAGCACAGGAATGAGCACGTCGGCGTTGAAGATGTAAACGCCCATCGAACCTGCGACTTTGTTCGGATTGAGCGGCGAACGCAGTTTGGTAACTTTGGGTTTTTCTTCGAATCCATTGATGCGTCCGTCGCGATCCATATCCACCACACCGAATTGATAGGTTTCTTCGGGATTGATCTGAATCGTGGCCAGCGTGATGTCGGCAGCGGAGTCCTGGTGCTGCTTCATCATCTTGCCGTAGTCCATCTTGTAGATGTGGTCGCCGTAAAGAATCAGTACATATTTGGGCTGTTCGGATCCGATGGAATAGATGTTCTGATAGACCGCATCCGCTGTGCCCTGATACCACTGATCGCTGACCCGCTTCATCGGCGGCAGGACTTCAATGAATTCGCCCACTTCCCGCCCAAAAATGTTCCATCCCTCGCGAATGTGACGGTTGAGCGACAGCGCCTTGTATTGCGTGAGGATGTAGACGCGACGGAGGTCGGAGTTGAGGCAGTTGGAGAGCGTGATGTCAATGATGCGATAGATGCCACCGAAGGTGACAGCAGGTTTGGCCCGATCGCGAGTCAGAGGATAAAGGCGCTCTCCGGCACCACCTGCCAGAAGAACCCCCAGAGTGTCTTTCATAACTGCCCTTCAGATTCGATGAAAGCGCCAGCAGTTGCGCCGGAATCTTCTTTTAGCATGGCAGCATGCGAAAAGAAAACCCCTGATGGTAGCACAAAGAATTGGGCGCGGCGCTATCGACACTTCCCGTGCATCTGTCCTGCGGCTGCTAATCTTTATTATTTTCTTCGTCGATCTTGATGCGGAGCGATTTCAGAAACTTCAGATCCTGATCGCTGACTTTGAATTCGGGGTTCGTCGAGAGAGTCGTAATCATCGAGGTTTTGTCGGAAGGTTTTTCGCCCTGCTTGCTCACGCCAATCGTAGCTTCGAGAACGAGAAAAATGTCGTATCCACCATCTTTTATGCGGGCCACCACTTCAGAAATCTGCTCCGAGTCGGAAAGCGATTCATTGATGGCGTCGCCGAGTTCTTTCATGAGCTGCTTCAGTTGCGGATCCACAATTCCCCCTCGTCCCTTAGATGCTGTGGCACAAGGAACGGTTCGCCTCTGATGGCTTTGGCGTCATTGTATCGCCGCAGGCTGCTAAAATCGAGGCCGTGAGCAAAGTTTCCACCTGGCAAAAAATCGGCGTGGTGGCGCGAGTGGCCGGCAAGCAGGCGGGACGGAATCGCACCATCAGCGCCGCCAAACGGGCGATTGGCACGACGCTTCGAACTTTCGGGCGCGTGGCGCATCAGCTCTGGCTCGAAGTGATGGGAACCGTGTTTCTGGCGATGGCAGGCTTTGGCGTATTCGGGTTTCTTCGCGAGTATGCGAAATTTCACGCAGGACAGGCGAGCGCCGGACATGTTGTGGCCGCGGTCGCATTCACGCTGATTTTCGGGTGGTTCGGAGTCAGTTCGTTCTGGAGAGGGTGGAAGGGGCAGTAGCCGGTTGCCAGTACCCAGTTGCCAGTGAAAGTCAAGATTCCCGTCCGCGTCAGTAGTGCAGTTTGACAGGGAAGGGAGCCAAACGCGATCGCCTGACGCCAACAATGCGCCACACCGCTGGGCTCGCCCCAGATCCTTCGTTGCGCAAAAGAGGCTTACCCACGATGGCAAGCAGAGTGGACCGAATGAATTCTAAGCCGACACGTTCGGATGCGTCTCTTGAGATTGAGACTTCGTCGCATATCCCTGTTCACCCGCTCTACACGCCGGCCGATCTGAAGGGTTCCAATTACGAGAGCGAGGTCGGATATCCGGGGGAATATCCGTTTACGCGCGGGGTGCAGGCCACGATGTACCGCGGGCGCTTGTGGACCATGCGGCAGTACGCGGGCATGGGCGACGCCGAAGAATCGAACAAGCGTTACAAATATCTGCTGGCGAATGGAACAACGGGATTGTCGGTCGCGTTTGATTTGCCCACACAGATCGGCATGGATTCGGATCATCTGCTGGCTGCCGGGGAAGTCGGGAAGGTCGGTGTTGCGATCGACTCAATCGAAGACATGCAGCTGCTGTTCGATGGCATTGATCTGACGAAGATTTCTACATCGATGACCATCAATGCAACGGCATCGATCCTGCTGGCGCTGTATGTGGCTGTGGCGCGCCGCCAAGGCGCCGATATCCGCAAGCTTTCGGGCACAGTGCAGAACGACGTGCTGAAGGAATACATCGCGCGCGGGACATATATCTATCCGCCGCAGCAGGCCATACGGGTCATTACGGACATGTTCGCGTGGACGAACGAAAACGTGCCCGACTGGAACACGATTTCGATCTCCGGCTATCACATGCGCGAGGCGGGATCGACGGCGGTGCAGGAAGTCGCCTTCACGCTGGCCAATGGCATGGCCTATGTGGAGGCGGCGATCAAGGCCGGGCTCGACGTCGATAAGTTTGCTCCGCGGGTATCGTTCTTTTTCAACGCGCACAGCAACTTTCTGGAAGAAGTCGCAAAATTCCGGGCAGCGCGGCGCATGTGGGCGCGCATTATGCGCGAGCATTTCAAAGCGAAGAATCCGCGGGCGTGGATGCTGCGCTTTCATACTCAGACGGCTGGATCGACACTGACGGCGCAGCAACCCGAGAACAACATTGTCCGCACCGCGATTCAGGCCCTGGCGGCTGTACTCGGCGGCACGCAATCGCTGCACACAAATTCGTATGATGAGGCACTCGCTCTTCCGACCGAGCAAGCGGCACGGATTGCGTTGCGCACGCAGCAGATCATCGCCTATGAGTCGGGCGCGCCCCAGACAATTGATCCGCTGGCCGGTTCGTATTATGTCGAGACGCTGACCAATGAAATCGAAAGACGTGCGGCGGAATATCTGGGCAAGATCGAAGTTCTCGGTGGAATGCTGAATGCGATCGAGCGCGGATACGTGCAGCAGGAAATTCAGAATGCAGCTTATGAATATCAGCGGCAGGTCGACAATCAGGAAGCAGTTGTGGTGGGAGTGAACCGCTTCGAGGTAGAACAGGAGCGGCCGATCCCAATTCAGCGCATCGATCCGGGACTGGAGTTGAAGCAGGTTGAGCGTGTGCGGGCGCTGCGCGCCCAGCGCAGTATCGGACCGTGCAAGGCGGCGCTGGCTGCAGTAGAAGAGGCGGCGCGGTCGGGGGCGAATCTCATGCCGAGAATTATCTCGGCAGTCGAAGCCTGCGCTACCGTGGGTGAAATCTCCGACGCCATGCGCCGCGTGTTTGGGGAATACCGCGAGTCGGTGGTTGTTTGATACAAGCCTCGAACGATCGGGAAGGGCACGAGTTTACTCGTGCCGCTAAGCAGTGGAAATTACGTCCGCGCTTTAGCGCCTGAGATCGGCTTTCTCCGCAAATCTGTTAGCGGCCTATTCAGCCGCTGAGGGAGCAGGTGCACGATGATTGCGCGTTACTGGCGCGGGTGGACCAAGCCGCAGGATGTCGAGGCATATGAAGCACTTCTTAAAGCGAAAGTTCTGCCTGGCTTGAAAACGATCGAGGGCTATCGGGGTGGTTATATTCTGCGCCGCAAGGACGGGGACGAAGTCGAGTTCGTTGTCGTGAATTTCTTCGATTCGCTGGACGCGGTCCGGCGCTTTGCCGGCGAGGATTATTGCACTCCAGTCTTTGAACCGGAAGCGCGAAGGCTGTTATCGCGGATTGAGCCGCAGGCCACACACTACGAAGTTCGAGCGGATACGGTCGAAGGCAAATAGATAAGCCCAGTCAAAGTGCTTCGGTTGTCGCCGACAGGTACTACCCTTTAATATCGAATGGCGAGCAGGTTGGTAAGCACTCGCTATCAATCAAAGGAGAGAATCGCCTTGTCTCAGAATCACTATTCAACCAAGCCCAAGCGGCGGGCGAAGAGCGGCAAGCGGAAAGACCCTTCGAGGACCACGATGACCAAGCTGCGGCAATTGGCCGGAGCAGAGACGAAGAAGTCCAGCTAGCGAACGGAATTCATCGAGCTGAAAGAGATGCGAGTCGAAGCTCCGTTACAATAAATCCGCCGAATTAGGGACGACCATTACGGAATGAAGAAGAGCGATCTGAAGAAACAGGTTTCCGCCGCCATTCAAGCCTGCCTCGATAAGAAGGCCGAAGAACTCAGCATCCTGGAAATGGAAAAAGGGTCGGGGGCGTTTACCGATTTTTTTGTGCTGTGCAGCGGAACGAATCCGCGGCAGATTCAGGCCATTGCCGATGAAGTCGAGATGCGCTTGAAAGGCGCGGGCCTGCGTCCCACGCACGTGGAAGGGTACAACCAGGCGGAGTGGGTGCTGATCGACTACGTCGATTTTGTCGTTCACGTTTTTTCAGAGAAAGCGCGGAAGTTCTACGATCTCGAGCGGCTCTGGAAAACAGCGCGGAGGCTGGAACCGTCGGACCTGAAAACTCCGGCCCGGAAACGCAGATTGGAAGTACCGGCGCACTCGGCGAGGGCGAGCGCAGCGAAGAAGAGAAAGAAGAAAACGGCGTAGCGAGTCGATTCATTTACAGCTTTCCCGGCTTCGCAAAAATACTCGTCGGCTCAGATTTCCAATTCTCCGCGTACTCTGCGGTCAAAGCTTTTGACGCCGAGCTCGCAGGGACAAAGGGGTGGAGAGCCGCAAAGTTCCGCTCGAAATGACAGTGTAGAAACTTGTTCGGGTGTGTTTGCTATTTGTGCAGTCTTAAGTTGGTAGTATGAAGATCACGGTCGCATGGATCGGAAAGACGAAAGAGCCTGCGATTGCCAGCCTAACCGAAGAATATCTCAAGCGAATTTCCAGATATGTTCCGGTGGAAGGAAAGTCTCTGCGCGACGAAGACGCCTTACTCGCCCTCTGCGGGCGTGATTCACGTGGGAAGAGCCCCGCGAAATCCACGCTTGTGTTGCTGGATTCGCACGGCCGCGAATATTCTTCGGAGCAGTTTGCGAAATTTCTTGGCGATTATCAGGATCGCAATCCGCTGCCGCTCGTTTTTGCCGTAGGCGGCGCAGATGGATTCAGCGAAGCTGCGAAATCCGCGGCGCAGCACACCATCTCACTCGGGAAGATGACGTTGGTGCACGAGCTGGCACGTGTTGTTTTGCTAGAGCAGATCTACCGCGCCTTCACGATCTTGAAGGGACATCCGTACCACAGCGGCCATTAGGGCGTCTCCGGTGGAGCGATAGAGTGGCTATTGGGTGACGGTGGCTTGATAGCTCACGGTTTCCCAGTGACCGGCGCGGCGGACCCATATGCGTGTATAGCGGTAAGGGCCGCTGAAGTCCTCGCCCAGTTGGTGGCCTTTGACTTCGGCGCGAGCCGTAACAATGGCCGTCTCACCGTAAATCCGCACGACCATTTCGCTGATGTCGATGGCTTCATAGCGCAGCTGTCCGCTTTTGCGGGCGCGTAGCACATCTTGCTTGGTGGCAATCTGTCCCAGAGGAGTGATACCGACATAGTCGTCGGCCAGAGTGCGCTCGCTAAAATCCGGGTCGCGATGCAGGCTGGCTTCTTTTGCCTGCCGCTCCAGGTCCACGATCTCACGGATGGTCCCTTGCTCAGCGGAGTCAACCGGTTGACGGGGCCGAGTGGCTACATGTTGAGCAGTCAGGAGCGAGGTCGACAGCACGACTAAGATGGGGAGAAGGACACACTTGTTGTTCAAGAGGAGACCTCCGCGGCTCGTGCAGAGACAGGGATCCGTCGGGACAAGTTACGCGAGATTGGATGCAGAAGTTCCATCGAAAAGTTCGCCGGGATCCAACAATCGCGGGCAATATCCGCGAGATGATTTCGCAAAACGTACGATGTCCTCACGAATGTGTCCGCTTCTGATCAGTCGCGCACTTTACTGTCCTGATTCGGACAGTGATCGAGTCTCCGGTCAAGAGTCGGCCTAGCCGGGCTTGAGTTCATCGGCCTTCTCCGTTCCTCTTGAGGCCGAGGAGACCGAACAACTTAGCTTGCTTTGTCTGTTAATCTAGCTTTAGCCCTGTTGTCTGTCACGCGATCAGGAGAGTCCCGCCTGAAAACAGAAAGCGCGCCCGCCATGACCAAGCCTGCTCATCAGCATGACATATCGATACTGTCCGCCTCCAAGCATGGAATGGTATTTCTCACCGCAAATGATTGGGCCTTGATCGCCGACAAGGCGACCCATGTTGCGTTCAAGCCGGGCGAAACTATCATTCACCGCGGCGAACGCAACGACGGGGTCTATCTGATCATAAAGGGTATGGCTTCGGCCCAGATTCCTGCGCAAACGACATCACCGAGCATCGGTCCTGGCGAGGTCTGCGGAGAGATTTCTTTTTTGGACGAGCAACCGGCCACGCTGAACGTGATCGCGAAGGATGCGGTGGAAGCTTATTACCTGGATCGCTCCACGCTGCAAACCCTGATCGAACTTTTTCCGCACCTGGGATCGCGCTTCTATCACTCGTTGGCCTCAAGCCTGTCGCGCCGCTTGCGGGAACTGATCGGCCGGGCAGTTGCCTCGAAAAATTCGGCGAGCCATGATCCCCACCCGACGAAAACCGCGTAGGGTTGGGCCACCTGCCAAAGAACGAACAACTCGTTGTGTGGCCACTACTGGGCCCCACGTTGATTCGAACCGCCCGATTCAACCCAAGAGCAGGACTGAGTGAGTCACGCCACGCATCGTTATTCAGCCCAATAGATCACTACTTCAGGAGGCCGTAGACTTCGACCTCACTTCTGGTGCCGAAGTAGACGCGGCCGTTGACTACGATCGGGATGACGAAGCGGGCGGCCAGGGCCGCGCCGTCGCGTTGGCTGTTTTGTTCGGACTTGTAGATCGGCTCGCCCACCTTGGCTGCGTCGAAGGCGTAGAGGACGGCGTGTTTGGTATCGGGGCCGTTCCAGGTTTTGGTGGCGACGGCCTAGACGATAGCATTCCTGTTGCCGTCGGCGGAAATGGAAGGAGTTGCGCCGGGATCAACGAACTTCGTGCTTGATGTGGCGTCCAGCGTCAGGCGACCGCTCTTGATGGCGTAGTCTCGGAGAAAATCGTCGCTGGTGGCGAAGAAGGCGTGGCCGTTGAAGTAAGCGATCGCGCCCAAGCCCGGGTACACCGTGCTATTCACAACAGTGAGGGCGGCGCGCGGGTTTTCTCTCAACGCATCGAACGCAACCTGACCCTTGTTGGCGCCTGCGCCCTTGCCGGGAAGTGAAGCCGTGATCAGTTTAGGTCCTCCGAATTTCTCCACACCGGTTGTGAGCGCCAGCGCATGTCAGTTTGAAATAAGTCGTCTAGCTGGTGGATTGCCGGTTGTAAGGAGAAGCTGCTTCATGCCCGCTGACACCGCGCCTACGTTAGCGGCGAACACTTTCAGCAAACGAATCATGCAAGGACTCAAACACACGCTCGGCGATCAGTTTGTTGCCCTCCGGAGTCAGATGGCAATAGTCTGAGAATGTCTGTTCTGAAGTTGTATCGAACACACTCGTCAGATCAACAAACGTGAACCCATCGTTCTGCGCAGCCGTGCGCATCTGGCTCGCAATGCGCGGGTAAAGCTGTTCGTAGGTGTAAGCCAAAAGCGGGCCATACATCTTGAGGGTATGAGAGCGAACGCGCTGTTCTGACTCAGTAAGAGGTTTGTGACTTAGTATGGTTACAGGCTGCATCAGAAAAACCGCTCTAATTCCGTCTAAGTCCAAAATACGGTAGATCTGTCGTGCGACGTGAGTGTACTCATCAACTTGAGTCTCTGCGTTATGGAACCGAGCCTGCTCTTCTGAAGTCAGCTCGGAAAGAAGGACAGGATCAGCAAACCCAGGCCTTGCCGCTAGTCCCGTATTTCGGGCGACCTTGGATGATCTCTGATTCAGGTGGTCGGCCAAGGTTCTAAAAAGGTCGCTCTCGGCTTTCAGCCACGTTGCGCTGAAGAACAAAAGCGACCTTACAGAGGTGGGATTGGCAAGTGAGTTAAATTCCTCCAAATGCGGAGTGGAAGCATACGCATCATAGGTTCGCCCAGCCGAGGAAAGGCCCCTCACATCGTTATAACCATCCATAAGAATGACATAATCCGGGTGATATCGAAGGAGCGCGGACTCAATCAGAGCCAATTCCTGGTGCAAGCGGTACTCCATCGTAGCCGCGTTTACAACTTCCCAATGTTTTGAAGGAAAGGCTGAGTTGAGCTTCTGTTCCAAGAAGTAGTCGATGAGCTGGTTGTTATACAGAAAATAACGGCGGGGTTCGATCTCTGGGTAGCCTCCGCTGTCCCCGTAAGCCGCGGACCCGCCCACCAGAAAGATACGAACCGTATTGGGTGGCTTTTCCACCGAAACATCGCTGTCGCGACGAAACCCCTGTGCATTGTGGCGAGCGCCGTTGGTATCCTTAAAGTAAGGACTATTCCGCCAGGCCACCCACGGATCACGGTAGCACCTCGGTTGCCCGTTAGCTGTGCCCACGCTCCTAATGTGTCTTTGGCGAAGGGCAAGCTCCAAACCTCCAAAAACCAGAACGAGGACAAGGATGTTGTAAACAATGACAACAGCCTTCTTTGCGTAACTTGCTCTACCCTTTGGGCAGTCCAGCTGGCTGTCAGGCATTTCGTGCCGCCTCCGCGTCCCTTTCGCCATCATGATATCCATATTTTCTGCAAAATTAGGCTGCAATGCACCAAGCAGTGCGGCCAGCACCATACAATTAAATCTCCTCTTCAGTCGAGTTTGAACTCGCGGAGCCAATCACCCGTTTCGGCGAGAGCGGGCTGTTCCTTCTTACTAAGCACATGGTTGCCAACCACAAGAAAGTCCGTTTCCGTCCGCATGAAGCAGCGGTAAGCGTCCTCCGGAGTGCAAACGATCGGCTCACCACGAACATTGAAGCTGGTATTGACGATCACACCGTAGTTGGTGAGTTTCTTGAACTCGTGGATCAACTCCCAATAGCGTGGATTGGTCCTGCGACTCACGCTCTGGATTCGAGCGGAGTAGTCAACGTGCGTGATCGACGGGAGATCGGAGCGCAGAAAATAGAGACGATCGTAAAGCGACTGCTCATGATAGCGCTCGGGCAAAGGAATCTGCCGGTCTTCGCGGACTGGCGCCACCAGTAGCATGTACGGCGATTTGCGGTCTAATTCGAAGCATTCGCCGATATCCTCTTCCAGCACTGATGGAGCAAATGGCCGAAAACCCTCGCGGCACTTTATTTTGAGATTCAGCTTTTTCTGCATCTCAGGATTGCGGGCATCGCCCAGAATGCTGCGGCCGCCAAGAGCCCCCGGACCGAACTCCATTCGACCCTGGAACCAGCCGACGACGTTGCCCTCCGCAAGCAGAACCGACACATCCGACGCCAGGTTGCTGAAATCCTCGCAGTATTTCGACTGTGCGCCGTAGTTTTCGAGCGTGCGCCGGATATCGCGGTCCGAGAACTCGGGACCGAGGTACGAACCCTGCATTGCGTCTCCACATCTCGTGTCCTTTTCCGCTGGAATATTTCTCGCATTAGGGCCATAAGGCGCATCGGCGGGATGCCTTTCTAACTTCCCTCTTGACCGCAAACGCGCGTGGAAATGTACCATGATTCCCCACCTCGAATCGTGAACAGATGGTTAAATTCGGACTGCTCCCTGTAGTCCCCGACTTGCGCCTGAACAGCGCGAAGGCACGAAGCGCAGTCTAACTGTGTCTGGTGATTTCCTACCCGTGGTCAGTCTGCCGAACAAAAGCGCCCACTTAACAAGCATAATGTGCGCGTGACCGACTGCCATCGGATGGTAGCGCCTTCACTTTGGGAAAGCTGCACCCGTAATTCGGACACCCGTCGCGTGTGCGGGCCATTTCAAACTTGTGAAACGGCTAATCGCTTGGACCATTGCTGCCGAGTCCACCGTGGTGCATCTCTATGGTCTTTGGCACTTGGCACAAGCGTTGTTTTTCTACGGCTGTCGGTAAGCAGTTAGATTAGCCGTTAAAGGTTTGCATTCGAGAGAAACGCGATACGTGTGTTCTTTCAGCCTTGGCCAGCTATTCGGAAAGTGAGAAAGGACCTTGGGCGTGCGCCCGCTTCCCCGCTCGCCCGCCCAGCACACGCTCTTTTTGTCGCGCACTCGCGCCCGCCCGCGCCCAATCCCAACCTCGCCGCTCGACATTCGGGCCGGGTGGCCGGATTTTCCCGGCCAATGGCTATCCTCAGGTCAGGTTTGACGGGTAGGTGTATACCAACGGCAAAATGCTCCCTCCCCCCTCCCAGGGCGGATCGAGCGAATGCGAGCACAAAGTATTGCTGCTATACCCGAATTCATAGTTGTAAAGGACATCGGCAGCGACAGTCGAGGTTCTTCGCGATTAGAAATCAATCGATTCCTCTGAACTGAGATTCGGAGAACTGCGGTTCAGGAGAGCACAACAATGGTGTTTTGAGAGCAAGTTACGAACCAGTTGCAACACAGGCAGCCTGCACGAACGTTATTCAAAGCTGATTGTTGTTGAAAGGGGACTAAGATGAGCTCCATAATTCTCGCTGTAACCCTTTGCTGCCGCAATCTCAATCCGCTTACAAAGAAGCCTGTTTGCGGAACAAGCACGTTTGCTGTTGTCGTGCTTCTCTGTTCCGTTAGCGTTGGCCAAGTGCCGTTGGGAGCGCCCAACTTCAGCGCGATGGACAGTCATCAGTATGAGTCGGTCGATTTAATGGATAACAACGTTCTCCTATCCGTGCCTGGCATGCAAAAAGCCGGTGCGATGCCTTTCGTGTTCAGTATGGCCGCCAATTCGGCGATGATTAAGGGGTTGAACGCCGCCAGCACGTGGGGGCCGACCATGGCT
>JASHQK010000372.1 GCA_030039195.1 Candidatus Sulfotelmatobacter sp. | reverse complement strand
CAGCGTCAGATCGGCAAGGGCGTTTTGACGGTCGACTACCTGCGCAATATCGAAGTTCACTTTCAGCTGGGAATCGACGTGAACCACGTTGGAGATTCGCGTTACCTGGACGTTGCGGCGGCGCAGAACGCGATCGCCAGCACGCTGGCAGCCTGCAACGTGAGCTCAATTGATGCGGCGATTGCCGCCTGCCCCGGACTTTATCCGGGCGGCGGGGGCGCGAGCATCGACGATTTCGCCAACAATGGCCTTGATTCAGGGAACGCCTACAATGCTGGCTACTCCGTCTACTATGCCTGGGGCGGACAATTCAGTCCAAGTACTGGCGCGGCTTTCCCCGGCATAAATCCGGCTCTGGGCAATCTGTTCATGAACTATCCGATGGGCCGCTCGGTCTACAGCGGCATGCAGACGGAATACCACACGCAGGTGGAGAATCCATTTCGCGGAGTGCGCAATCTTGATCTGCTGGTCAACTACACGCTTTCGCGTTTCGTGAGCGATGCCGGCAGTGATCAGCACTTCACCATCAATGCGTCGGACTTCCGCAATCCGACTGCATTCATGGGACCCACGGCGGAAGATCGCACACACCAGTTCAAGTTTGGCGGGAGCTTCGATTTTGCCCGCCGCGGTCCGCGTCTTAGCTTCATTGGCGGTTTTGCTTCGCCGCAGCCTTCTGACTTGAGAGTTCCTCAATATGAAACCACGGGAGAAATCTTCCGTTCTGACCTCACCGGGGACGGAACGGTGAATGATCTCCTGGATTCGGCGGGCGGCAACATCGGACATCCGGGATCGTTCATGCGATCCGTCTCTCCGCGTAACCTGGGCGCCTACATCAGTGCGTTCAACGCGAATTACGGCAACGGAAGTACGCTGACTCCAGCGGGACAAGCCCTGGTCAATGCAGGTCTGTTCACACAACAGGAACTAGTAAGCCTGGGCGCGGTGATTCCTACGATTGCGCCACCGCCAGCCAACAATGCCGGCAACGGCTACTACAAAGATGTGGACACGGTATTGAGCTGGCCGATCAAACTGCGGGAACGCCTGACGATTCTGCCCAGCGTTTCTTTCTTCAACGTTTTCAATTTCGTGAATTACGGCTTCTACCCCGACGGAAGTCCGAATTTGTCGTTGGCGGGCAGTCCGGGGTCGATCAATGGAACATCGTCTGGCGTCAACGTAGGCACCAACACGCTCCGCATTGGCCGCGGGACGGGCGTTTTTGCGGTGGGAGCGCCGCGCGAGGCGGAATTCGGCTTGCGCCTCGATTTCTAGGAAAAGTAGAAGCATGGAGTGAGGGTCCGGTAATCATAGGGAGGAATTCGTGACTTTTTCGCGCCGTGATTTCGTGAAGAATTCAGTTCTGGGCGCCGTAGCCGCGGGAGTGGGTGCAGGAGCAACTTCGAATGCTCACGCGGAAAATTCCGCTCCGGGTCACGCATCGCCAGGCGATGCGCCGAAGCCAACGATCATTTGCGCGCACAACGGCTTCGCGTATGTGGAAGGGGCGTACGCGTCGCTCAAGAGCGGAGCCGATACGCTGGATGTCGGGATCCAGGTGGTGAAGGGACCGGAAGACGATCCCAATGATGATTCCGTCGGACTGGGCGGCCTGCCCAATGAAGAAGGCGTGGTAGAGCTCGATGCCTGCTGCATGCACGGGCCGACGCGTCGCGCCGGGGCTGTGGGAGCGGTGAGAAACATCGTCAACGTATCGATGGTCTCGAAAGCCGTGTTTCAGCACACCGGGCACGTGATGCTGGTGGGCGAGGGCGCGGAAAGATTCGCCGTGGCCGTCGGTTTTCCGCGCCAGAATCTGCTGACCGATCGCTCGCGAAAAATCTGGCTGCTGTGGAAGGAATTCAATTCAGACCGGGACTGGTGGGGACCGGGAATTGCCGATCCCTCCTGGCATCCGCCGGTAGAGGAGCCGAAACCGCAAGCCGAGGTATGGCGGGAGCGCATTGAGCATCTACGGCAACGCGCCGCCGACCTGGGCATCGAGCCGGACTTTCAAACGGCTGCGGTGCGCCGCGTGCTGCTTCCGCCGACCGGGACGATTCACTGCTCGGTGCTGAATGAGAAAGCGGAGATGTCGGGCATCACAACGACGAGCGGGCTGGCGTTCAAGCTGCCGGGTCGCGTCGGCGACTCGCCCATTATTGGCGCGGGCTGTTACACCGATCAGGACGTAGGCTCAGCCGGTGCGACGGGAAGCGGTGAAGAAAACATCAAAGTCGCCGGGGCGCACACGATCGTCGAGAACATGCGACATGGCATGTCTCCGAAGGATGCGGGTATCGACGCGCTCAAACGCATCGTGCGGAATTACAACGGCGACATGACCCGGCTTCGCTACATGGACATGAGTTATTACGTTCTGCGCAAAGATGGCGCGTATGCGGGCGTGAGCTTGTGGGAAGGATATTCTGCCGGGCATCCGCACACATTCGTCGTGCACGACGGCACGCTGCGCAGAGAGGTCGCAACACCGCTGCTGAAGGGATTCTCGCAGGAATGGCCGCCATTTCCGACGATCCCGGAAGAGTTGAAGAAGAATTCAGAGTACCTGAAATGAAGCATCGATTAACTGAGCAGGGGAATATTCGCTTTCCTTGCCGCTTCGCCGAGTTGGTGATCGAGCGTCGCAATCGGTAGGTGTTCATCGCTCGCCAGATCCAGGTAAGCTGCGTCATAGGCGGTGAGGCGAGAGTCCAGCGTCTTGGCTATGAGGCTGCGGATGGAAACACGCTCCAGCCTGATCTCGATTGACCGGAGCACGATGTCTAATTCTTGCAACATCAGAAGGACATCCGAGTGGGACAGCATTCCTCTTCGTTCGGCCGTTACAAAGCCGTTCGCAACCTCGAACGGCCACGTTGTCGGCACCAGCGCTAGATCCCCAGCAATCAGCAGTTCTCTGACACGTCTTGCGTAGGGTGGCATCGTTCGATCGATGAACCAAGCCAGCGTGACAGAAGCGTCGAGGACAAACTGCATTACCGCCGGCCTTCCTCAATCAGGTCCTTGATCGTCATTCCCCTGGGCAGAGGTTTGGCCCGTTGCCGAAGGCGATCGATTTCGGCGAAGGCTTCGTTCAAGCTCTTACAGGTGTGAACTGGAGAAATGACCGCAGTGAGTTTTCCTCGACGCGTAATCCCGATGTGCTCACCCTCACTGGCGCGCTCCACAAGTTCGGATAGCTTTTGCTTCGCTTCAAATAATCCTACGGTTCTCATGTATGCATCTAGATTGATCATCTAGATTATACACGATTTATCCAAAAATTCTATGAGAATCTCACTTTTATGTCCGGACCTTTCTCGAGGTGAATGCTCTCGACGAAGCGAACTTTCCCAGTGCGCAGGGTCATGATGACTGAGGAAGTGCGAGTGCCTTCGCCGAAAAAGCGCACGCCCTTCAGCAGCGCACCATCGGTCACGCCGGTGGCGGCGAAGATCATTTGCTTGCCCGGAGCGAGGTCCTGCGCCTCGTAAATGCGCCTCTTGTCTTTGATCCCCATGCGGGCGAGGCGCTCTTCTTGATCCGGTTTCACCACCAACCGGCCGAGCATATATCCATTGAGGCAGCGGATGGCAGCCGCCGTGATCACGCCTTCAGGGGCACCGCCGGACCCCATCACAGCATGAACACCAGTGCCAATGACCGCGGCCGCGATTCCAGCGGAAAGATCGCCGTCGCCGATCAGCCGAATGCGCGCTCCGGCCGCGCGAATGTCGGCGATCAGTTTTTCATGGCGCGGACGATCGAGCACGATCACCACCAGATCCTCGACGTCGCGATCCAGACGCTTGGCAATATTCTTGAGATTGTCGGCAACCGGGGCGTCGAGTTCGACGGCATTCTTGCACGATGGCCCGACGACGATTTTTTCCATGTAACAGTCGGGCGCGTTGAGCAGACCGCCGCGCTCCGACGCTGCCAAAACGGTGATGGAACCGGGAGCGCCAGTCGCGCACAGGTTTGTGCCTTCCAGCGGATCGACGGCGATATCGACCTCTGGAACTTCGGTTCCATCCGGAAATTCGGCGCCGACTTTCTCGCCGATGTAAAGCATGGGGGCTTCGTCGCGTTCGCCCTCGCCGATTACGATCGTGCCGCGCATAGGAATGGAATCCATGGTTTTGCGCATGGCTTCGGTGGCGACTTCATCGCTCAGCTTGCGCTCGCCCTGGCCCATGGTGCGGGCGGACGAGATCGCTGCGACCTCAACCACGCGTAGAAACCGCGACGCGAGATCGCTCTCAATGTTTTCCCCGTAAAGGCGGGCTTTGCCTTCGGGACGAGTCTGTGTGCCCATGCTGCCTCCGGCGCGTTGCAAAATGCGCGATGCGCCGGGTTGAGACTATAGCGCAACGGCGATGGGAATGAAAATACGGTGATCACCGAATCGATTTTCTCGATCTAGTGCGCGACCGTCGTAGGGTGGCAGCGCGTGATATTCTCCTAT
>JASHQK010000371.1 GCA_030039195.1 Candidatus Sulfotelmatobacter sp. | reverse complement strand
CTTGTGAGGCAGTGGATTGCCCCGTATTCCACAGTCTTACGAAGATTCAACGTTGCTGGTTGATTGCTCAACACCGGAGAATTGTTGGCTTTCTGCCAGCATACGCTTTCCCTGAGGGATACACTTGAAATGAAGGCACTTGATCTGCAACGCCGAGACACACAGAAGACAGCGGCACCAAGATCGCGACAACCGCGCGGCGAATCCTATGCGCCTCCGTCAAGCGAACTTGTCCGCATCTCTACTCTCGAAGACCTGATCTCAGGAATTCGCAGTGTCACACCTGAGCAGCAAGCGAGGCTACAGGCTGACAGCAGGGTGTGGTGTGTAGGCGATGTGTCCTTGTTGCATCGCAAGTGCTTTGCCGTTGTGGGGACTCGCGAGGTTTCTCCCGAAGGCGCTGCTCGCTCTCGCAGATTGGCACGGGAACTTGCAATGGCGGGCGTGGTTGTCGTCTCTGGTCTAGCGAAGGGGGTTGACACAGAAGCCCTAACCGCAGCGGTGGATGCGGGTGGTAGCGTCGTTGCTGTTATTGGAACACCAATTGATCGGGCGTACCCAGCGGAGAACAAACATCTTCAAGAGCGCATCTACTGTGAGCATCTCTTAATTTCGCAATTCGCACCGGGTGACCGAGTTTTTCCAACCAACTTTCCGGAGCGCAATAAGTTGATGGCTGCGCTCTCAGATGCGACAGCGATTATCGAGGCGGGGGATACATCGGGTACTCTCCACCAAGCAGCCGAGTGTGGCCGACTCGGCAGATGGTTGTTCATTGCGAAGAGCGTGGTGGATAACCCTTTGCTTCAATGGCCGAAAAGGTTCCTCGGTCAACCTCAGGTCGCTAGTTTCAGTACCACCGGGGATATACTCAAGGCCATCTGAGCCAAGCCCGAAGAATGGCATTGAGAGTCATTTCATTCGCGACCTATCTGACAAACGTAGACGTGGTATGGCGTGGCGAGGACTACGATGCCCTAAAGTTTGTGAAAGCAATAAAAGGGAAGCCCATTAATAAATAAGCGTATGTGCCAGTTGGGAACGCGAAGCGACTTTTACAGCAACAAAATGCCGACGATGCCATCGGGTGGTTCGGGGAAATGGCGATGGCTCCAACCAGAGACCTGCGGCTACCACGCCCGTTAATTCTCGTACCGATTCCAAACAGTTCATGCACCAGCACCAATGGAAAAGTTCCACGAACAACGCGTTTAGCAAAAGCATTGCTAGTTCAATTAGGAGAAGGCGAAGTCTGGGATCGTCTGCGGTGGAAGACAGTAATGACTCCCAGTTCGCAGGGTGGAACCCGCGACCCGCAGGACCTTTATGACAATCTTGTTGTCACGAAAGACCCGCCCAAGGGAAGCCTCGTTCTGATTGACGACGTTCGGACAACGGGAGCACCCCTGCTTGCTGCCGCTGCTCGGTTGATAGAAAAAGGTGCGCGCGTGCCGCTGGCGGTGTGTGCGGCAAGAACGGTATGGGGTCAGGATCAAAAACCGTTCTCAAAACGCGAAGAGCAACTGGACGATTTCAAGCCTCGAAAGAAATAACGCCTCTTCAGAAATTTACCTGAGAGACTTCTTCGCAATCGACGACCTTGCAATCTCGCGCCACGTCGTGAACGGCCATTTGAAGCACGTTGCAGAACCCACCACTCCCCGGCTCCTTGCCTTTGTCCCAGCGAGTGCCGCTATTAAGTGCAGTAAGCTCGGTTCCATTGAAGCGGAACTCCACCGGGAATCCGCCAGTACGCTCTTTCCACTTTTCTCTGAAGGCTCCCTCATCAATGGCTTTGCTAAGTCTTGCCTTAAACGTTTGCATAAGGAAATTCGAGTCTGAGCACGGGTTCTCGCTTGTTTTCAACTAACGCTAGTCCTGCACGTTGGCTTTCTCTGGCAATCGCACGTCATCCATCCAGAGATTATCGCGTAAAACAGTCCCCGATCAATATATTCGCTTCTCAGGAATCACTCCTCTCACTCCTCCTCGCGGGTCAGCGATACCGTCTTGCGCGAGAAAGACGTGCGCGAGTTGGCGGACGGTAGCCACGCCCCCGACATCGACGAGAGCCCTGACCAACAGTGGTTGGCAGACATGGCTCATGCTCATCTTGTGTTCGAGGAAATCAACTAGTTGCTCGTAGGTCATATCGTTAACTGCGATACACGTTTTCGTTGTGCCATCGCAGGAATTCGGCAGACGGCCTGCGGTCACCATACTCTGGCAGTCGCATATTCTCGCCGTGCAGGGCGTAATACTCTTTGCCGTTGTGGAACTCTTCTTAATGCGCGAACTGCGCCTCTGAAACGTCTGATCCGACCCAAACCCTTCAGGCGGGCAAACGCCCCCAAAAAAGGCTCCCTGAGGGATTCCGCAGTCCGAAATGAAAAATGAAAAAACTGAGCGCGGCCTGTGAGCATCTCTTGATTAGGGGTCAGATATGAACACAGCCGCCGATTCGGAAAAAGGCTTGGGCGCAGTTCCCCTGCTCAATGCGGTGTTTTGCGTTGATTGTGAAACCATCACCGACAGCCCGCATGATGCATGCACGGTTTGCGGGAGCCACTCTCTCGTCAATCTTTTCCGGATGGTGGGTGGGACGCTGCGAAGCCAGAAGGCACAGTTAGATGGGAACGAAGCGAAAACGGCCAAGTACAATCTGGAACTCATCGCCAAAGTGCGTGAACTTCCGGCAACCGAGTTGAGCCTTA
>JASHQK010000370.1 GCA_030039195.1 Candidatus Sulfotelmatobacter sp. | reverse complement strand
CTGCTGGCGCTCGCATTGGGCTCGGCGGCGTGCATTGTTATCTATTTGCTCGCCAATCTGGCTTATTTGCGTGTACTCACGATCCCGGAAATCGCCGCCAGCCCGCACGTCGGAGCCACGGCCGCCGAGCGCGTCATGGGCTCGCGCGGAGCCAGCCTGGTTTCTCTCATTATTTTGATTTCGATCATCGGAACACTGAACGGCTGTTTCCTCACCAGTCCGCGGGTGTATTTTGCGCAGGCGCGCGACGGTTTGTTCTTTCGCAAGTTTGGAGAAATTCAACCGCATTACGAGACGCCAGGCTTTGCGATTTTGGCGCAGGCCGCGTGGGCGATTGTGTTGCTGGTGAGCGGGTCCTACGAAACTCTGGTCGACTATGCGATGTTTGCGCTTTGGCTCTCCTACGGCCTCATGGTCGCGGGTGTGATCGTGCTTCGCCGCAGGCAGCCGGATTTGCCGCGCCCCTACCGCATGTGGGGATATCCCGTTACACCAGTTCTTTTCCTCGTGGTCACTACCTGGTTCCTAATCAACATGGTGATTACGCGGCCGGTCCCGTCGCTGGCGGGATTGCTGCTGGTTGCGACCGGGGTCCCGATTTATTTCTATTGGGCACGCAGAGGAAGGCTCAATCGAGCCGGAACATTCGCGGAACCGTTACCGGAGCGGGAGCCCGCGGAATAACAATCATTTATGCATGTTAAACTATAGATTCCTATGGCTATTCTTCCGCGCAGAAAGACTTTCACCGCCATTGTAGGCGGGGTTCGCGTTGGCTCGGATGCACCAGTTGTGGTGCAATCCATGACCAACACCGATACCGCCGACGTTCCCTCAACCGTGCAGCAGTGCGCCGCGCTGGCTCGCGCCGGATCGGAACTTGTCCGTGTCACGGTCAACAATGACGATGCCGCCGAAGCCGTCCCCCACATCGTCGAACAACTCGACAAACAGGGCATTCGCGTCCCGATCATCGGCGACTTCCACTACAACGGGCACATCCTGCTCACGAAATATCCGGAATGCGCGCGCGACCTGGCCAAGTACCGCATCAATCCCGGCAATGCCAGCATCGGAGCCAAGGGAGACTCCAATTTCCGCACCATGATCGAAGTCGCGGTGAAATATCAGAAGCCGGTGCGCATCGGCGTAAATTGGGGATCGCTCGATCAGGCGCTGCTCACGCAGATGATGGACGATAACTCGCGCCTTGCCGAACCGAAAGATGCGCGCGAAGTCACCATGGAAGCGATGGTCGTGAGCGCGTTGAACTCGGCCAAGCTGGCTGAAAAGTACGGCCTGCGGCCGGATCAGATCATTCTCAGTGCGAAAGTCAGCGGCGTCCAGGATTTAATCGATGTCTATCGCGCTCTCTCGGCGCGCTGCCAGTATCCGTTGCACCTGGGGTTAACCGAGGCCGGCATGGGCGCCAAGGGCGTCGTCGCTTCGAGCGCGGCCATGGGTGTGCTCTTGCAGGAAGGCATCGGCGACACGATTCGCGTTTCGCTTACTCCGGCTCCCGGCGGTGATCGCACCGAAGAAGTGCGCGTGGCGCAGCAGATTCTGCAATCCATGGGGATTCGCAGCTTCACACCGCAAGTCACAGCCTGCCCGGGCTGCGGACGCACCACCAGCACGTTCTTCCAGGAAATGGCCGAACAGATCCAGTCCTACCTTCGCGAGCAGATGCCTGCGTGGAAAGTCCGCTACGTCGGCGTGGAGGAGATGAAGCTTGCCGTGATGGGATGCGTGGTCAACGGACCCGGCGAATCGAAGCACGCCAATATCGGCATTTCCCTGCCGGGCACCTTCGAAGAGCCCAAAGCTCCGGTCTACGTGGATGGACGTTTATTCACGACGCTGAAGGGTGATCACATCGTGGCGGAATTCATTCAGATTCTCGACGAGTACGTCGACACGCATTACGCCGCGAAAGCGTCGCTCAAAGAAGAAGTTCCCGCCAAGGTTTAGAAATCCAGATTCCCGGTGTCATCCTGAGGCCTGCGTTCTTCGCAGGCCGAAGACCCCTGCACCTTTCTCAGCGAGTTGCATGGATCCTTCGAGGTTGCCTTCACCCTACGCGGTTTTCGTAGGGTGGCGATGTTCGACAGAATGGAGTGGAAACTTGCGCGGGCGGCAATGCCGCTGCACACGGGCCTCTTACTGTCCCGTCAGCAGGAAACTTGGATTCTGCAGTGCCGGTTCCCCGTTGGCCAACGGAGGTCCCACGGTGTAGGGCACAGCCAGATCGGTCTTCAGAATGTCTGGACTATTGCTGCCTTCACTGGCAATCGAAATGCTCACGGTTTGCACATCTGCAACCACACCGGCATCGCATATGCTCGCATAAACATGGGTGCTATCCGGGGAGGCGGCGGCAGACATTCGAAAACGCGGAGCACTCGGAGTATAGGGCACGTTGGAAATCGAGCAGTACGGCGCCGGAGCGATGGCGTACTGGGACGCGGCAAACAGAGGAAAGCCCTGGCCCGGAATGGTCGGCATCGATGCCGTGAGCAGCGACAATGAGGGCGCCAGCAAGGAATTGGCGGATGATGGAGCCGGCTTCACTGTGAGACTGGCGGCATAGTAGATGGTTACCTGCGGAATGATGCATCCGATGGCGGTGGAACTGGGCGTCACGTTCGTATCGGGACAGGTCCCCGGAGGTGTGGTGGCGTAACTGGCAACATAGAAGCGGCTGCCGTCGGGCAACGCGGCTACCGAGACCGGCGCTACTGGATTACATGTACTCGGAGTACAAACCGAAGGCGCCGAGATGATGATCTGTCCGCCTGTCGCCGTTCCCGCCGGCAATGGCACAGGAGTGTCGTTCGCCCCGCCGGTGGCGGCAAACACGAAGATGCTACTCGCTGCGGGATTCGTCACATAGAGCCGGTTCAGGTTCGAATCGTACGCCACGTAATTCGCGCCCGGCCCTCCGACTGGCAAATTGGAAATAATCGTGTTGGATCCGGTGTCGATGGTGTGCAGCACGCCGTCGCCTTCAGTCAGCACGAATACGCGCCGGGCGTCCAGCCGCGAAACCGCCCACACCGGATTCGTACTGCCCGTGGGAAGCGCGATCGGGTTGGTCAGCGGCGTAAGATCAACCGGCGAAAGATCGCTGATCGTGTTCGTCCCCTGATTCAGGACATAGAGATTCACAAGGTCGGGAGTCTCCACCATGGCCACAGGGTGCGTTCCCGGATAGTACTGAATGTTCGGGATGGAGGCCTGCGCCGGATTCAAGAGCGCGACCGAGTCGGTGCTCGCGATATCGGTGCAATTGATGCTGTTTTCCACGCCGAAATTGGCGACATATACAGAGGCGTTCGACGCAGTGGTTACGTAATCCGGCAGGTAGGGACAGAAGATCGGAAGATTCGCCGTCCCTCCGCCGCTGGGAAGCGCGGGCAATCCCGTGGTGGAGTCGACGTACTGCAAAGTGGTTCCGGTGATCGCGGCAATGGGGAAGCATCCGTTGTAGCCACCACTGGTCACGCCAGACGGGATCGGGACATTCGAAATAGTGATCGATTGTCCGGCGACTGCGTTGGGCAGAGGCGCGCTCAGAATCGCCGTAACCAGATTTGCCGATTCGCTGATCGAAGCGATGTTCACGGTTTCAGAAGTTCCCGCATTCGGATAACTGTAGGTCAGAATCGTTCCGAATCCCGTCGCGCTGGTGCTGTCGGCAGCCGGAGCATAAGACGTCACCACATCGGTTGCCGCGGGACAGAGATTCCCGGCTCCGCTGGCCACAAACAGACGAGAAAAATTGGGCAGAATAGCCATGTGCGTGGGATTGAGTCCCGCGTTCGCCTGCGCGATCTCGCTGTCGCCGGAAACATCAATCTGCACTGCAGTGCCCGGATAGAACGCAGAATTCTTGCTGATGCCATAAACAGCATGAAAATTCGAGGTGTTTGGCGGAGTGATGTTGATCGGAATTACAACCGGGCGGTAGACCTGGCCACAAGCCAGCCACACCAGCGTTGCCAATACCATTGCAGCCAGCCCACTCACACGTCGGAAACTCATCGGCACCCCGAAGGAATCATTCTCACGGCAAAAGATTATGGCGAAGCGAGTATTGTAACGATTGCGGCGTCTTGGCGCTAGAGCGGGAACCCGCCGGCAGTCCACAGTCGTCGATTGGAAGCACTCAGCACAAGATGCGATGGATTCCGGTTTGGGATGCCTGGATGAGGTTCGAGCATTCGCCGGCGGATCAGGGCGGCGTTATCCGCGTCCGCGGCGCGCCTTGCCCGTCCGGGAGGGACGCTCCTCCTCCGGAGCACTACCGGCAGGTTTTTTCTTGCCTTCCATCTGCGCCAGGCTTTGTTTCAGTGCGGCCATAAGATCGACAACGGGCGCAAGCTTTTTCGGCTTCTCGACGGCCGCGACTTCTCCACCTTCGAGTTTCGTTTCGATGAGCTTTTTCAAATTCTCCTGGAATTCGTCCTTGTATTTTTCCGGATCCCACTCCGCCGCGAGCGCCTCAATCAACTGGTGGGCAACTTTTACTTCGGCATCTTTCAGTTCCACGTCGGGCGCACCGAAGCCTTCGACCTTCTTGACTTCCTCGGAGTAGTACATCGTGTGCAGCATCAGGCCGCCTTCATGCGGACGCAGAAACACCGTGTACTCGCGGTTGTGCATGGTCACCTTCGCGATGGCCACGTATTCACTTTCTTCCAGCGCCTTGGTGAGCAGCGCGTAAGGACGCCGTCCGGCTTCCTCCGGCATCATGTAATACGAAGACTCGAAGTACACGGGATCAACTTCGCTTTCTCTTACAAACTCGAGGATCTCCATGGTTTTGGCGGTCTGGGGTTCGATTTTCTTGATCTCGTCGGGTTCGATGATGATGTACTCATCCTTGCGGAATTCGTAGCCCTTGACGATGTCGTTGCGGTCGACTACAACGCCCTCAGCCTGGCAAACGTATTGCTGCTTCAACCGCGATTTGTCGGTGCGGTGCAGCATGTTGAAGGAAATGCCCTGGCTGCGCGCGCCGGAAAACAGGCGCACCGGCATGGAGATGAGACCGAAAGTTAAGTGACCCGACCACGTAGAAGATGGCATAGCTTACCTGCCCCAGAAATGGTGCAACCGCAATGCACCGAGAGTTTAGCGTATCTAAGATGCGATCCGCACCTGCAAGTTGTTGCCGGAATCCAAGAGCCAATCACCACAGAGTGGGCCCGCAGCATAGTAGACCCAAGGTCTGGTAGTTGCAAGCGTGAGTCGTGCTCGCGGACACACGCGTATCGGAGAAACTGGTCAATTTCTAGTTCAGCGGTGACAGACGATTTACATTGTGAGGACAGCGCGGAACCGTGCCTTGCCCCCTGCAACTCGGTCGTAGGCCTTCGCTGCCTCAGCCAACGCATACGTCTCCACAATGGTTTTAACTTTTCCTTGCGCTACGAAATCGAGCGCTTCGTAAAGATATTCAGGACCGTTTTGCTGGCTACCAATGACTCGAATGCGTTTGGAGATGAGATCGATCAGCGAGACCGAAAGCGGCTCCGCGTCGGCGCCCATAGTGACGAGCCGGCCGTCGGGCCGCAAGCCCTGTATGCTGTCGACCATCGCCTTGGTGGAATTTGAGGTGCTGAGGATGACATCTGCACCGCCGGCGGCGGCAAGACCTTTTCCGTCGCGAACAATTTCATCGGCGCCGAGATCGCGGATCAATTTGTCTTTATCCGGCGAATGCGAAACTGCGATGGTCTCGAAGCCTGCCGCCTTCGCGTACTGTACTGCCAAGTGCCCCAGCCCTCCGATCCCGAGCACAGCCACGCGCTCATGTGGCTGAGGATCAGCCCAGCGCAGCCCACTATAGACCGTGTAACCCGCACAAAAAATCGGCGCTGCCTCTTCGTAGGAAACCTCGTCGGGAATCAGATAAGTCGCGTCGGCATTCATCGGCATGTACTCGGCGTGTCCGCCTTGTGCGTCAACTCCTGTAGCTTTCATATAAGGACAGAACATCTTGCGGCCACGCTGGCACCATTCGCAGCGCCCGCATGTGGATTGAATCCACGCGGTTCCCACTCGGTCGCCGACCTTTCGCGTGGTGACGTCAGAGGCAACGGCAACGATCTCACCAACCGGCTCGTGCCCGAGGATTCGCGGGAACGGTCCGGGCAGGCGTCCAAGGGTTTGATGTACGTCGGTGTAGCAGATGCCGCTGGCATGCATCTTCACCAGCACCTGGTTCGGTCCGGGCTCCGGTTGCGGAACGTCTTTGATCTGCCACGAACTGTTTGCAGCGGGGACGACGGCAGCTTGCATACGGCCTCCTCCTTCGCGATTCGATGCGCGCGCTCTTGGGTCGGTACACGATTTTGATACTCATCTCGCCCATCACACACCAAATCCGGGGTCGAACGTCATTTCACGTTCCGTCGCGCGTTCGGAAACTACGTCTTTACTGAACCCTTTGCGTTTGCTTGCTCATCTGATGAGCCAAACTCAAGAGTCTAGCTTGAAGGAAGAGCATGACCGACCTGCGCTATCCCATCGGAAAATTCGACGGAATCTATGACGAAAACCGGAAGCCGCATTACATCGCGGATATCGAGCAAACTCCGGCACGGCTGCGTGACGCCGTCAAAGATCTCGGTCCTGCCCAACTGGATACTCCTTACCGTCCCGGTGGATGGACGGTGCGGCAGGTTGTGCACCACCTGCCGGATAGTCACATGAATTCCTACGTGCGCTTCAAACTGGCGCTCACCGAAGAAGAGCCGATCATCAAACCGTATTTCGAGGATCGCTGGGCGGAACTCGGCGATACGAAGGCCACTCCGATCGAAATCTCGCTGACACTTCTGGAATCGCTGCATGCGCGCTGGGTCGCGCTGCTTCGTTCTCTCACTCCAGAGCAGTGGAAGCGCAGCTTCCGGCACCCCGAACTTGGTGTGATGTCGCTGGAAAAGACGCTGGCGCTCTATGCCTGGCACGGCCGGCATCATGTGATGCAGGTCATGTCGCTGCGCGAGCGAAATGGCTGGTAACTCTCGCAGGAATCTCGCTCCGTTCTTCGGTTCCCCACTAGATGTTTCACGTCACTCCCAGCTTCCATAGCGAATAGCTCGCCGCCTCGCGCAGGACCGCGATCGCGCGCTGCGTCCAGCTGTGTGGTTTGGAATCGAGGCGTGGCGCGACGTACACGGGGCCTACGCCTTCGTGCTCCAGCAGCTTGCGAATGCGGAAGACGTGATAAGCGTCGCTTACGGCTACGCAACTGTGCAGGCCGTTCGCGTGCATGATCACAGCCACGCGCACGGCCGATTCCGCCGTGTCGCGGCCCTGGGTTTCGGCAATCAAGCGGCTCTCGGGAACCCCGTGATGCATCAG
>JASHQK010000369.1 GCA_030039195.1 Candidatus Sulfotelmatobacter sp. | reverse complement strand
CTTTCCACGTTGACGAAGCAGACCATGGGACGAGTGCGGCGTCGCACTTCCACGAAGCAGCGCTCGATCACGTGGGTGGTACGCAGCTTGCGCCACTGGCGCCGGGGGAACGCGAAGAACGCCAGCAATTCCGGTAAATCTTGCCCGAGTCGCTTCACGACGCCAGGATAGCGGCTACGCCAGCGGGAGCGGAATCGACGAAAGGTAGCCTCGGCCTGAACTCGGCTCTCGGCCCGAGTAAAAATCGACTGCTCAGCGCTGTTTGTTGAACGATTTTCACACGGGGTTAACAGGCTAACGCTCTAATTGTTGCGAGCAACATGTTAACAACTTCGCTCTCCCGCCTATCGTTGGACCGTGCTATGAGATGGCTCTCATTGTTGAACTGAAGAGGAGCAAAGCTGAGTAAGCAACCTCGAACTTTATGGAGAGCAGGACTTCAGGAAAGGCTAAGTGGCTAGTTGTAGCAGCAATCTTTGCCGTTTGCGTGGCACCGACCTTTATCAGTTATAGGCCGTATGCATTTAGATGGGACGATTCCGACTACCTGGCACGGGCAATAGCCGCCAGCCGGGCCTTTTGGTCAGGAGATGTGCATGGCCTTGGCGCAGCGATGGTGAGTTGGCATACTCCAGGAATGACCCTCTTGGGCCTGCCTTGGGGGGCTCTGACATCCTGGGATGCCGCGGGCAATTGCTTTATCACTCTCGCTGCGGTCACGTCGCTCTTCGCGGCCTTGTGTCTGTATATGCTGCTGCGTATCGGAGTGAAGCCGATCTTCCTTGTTCTTGCCGCTGTTTGCGTGGGCGCCTCACTAGGCCCTTACCCACCAGGAGCGCATACAATCGACGGGCACGTCGACGCTCATACTTTAGCAACTGGATTCATGGCGGACGGCCTCTTGGCATGGGAGGCTCTGGCTGCGGTGCTCCTCATTCCCTATGAAGCGAGGATTCCCTGTCCTTCGATCAGAGGCGCTGCCGTCCGGGGCATTCTATGCGCTTCGATACTTTCAGTGGGGGCACTAACGAAAGTAAGCTTCTTTTATTTTATAGCGTTTATAGTTCCCTTGCTGCTTTTCATAAGAGTTCGCTATAGTGGATTTCGGATCGCGTTTGCCTGGCTGATTGCATTTGTCTGCTGGTCGGTGCCAACAACAATTTATCTTCTTCGATACGGGCAATCCGCCTTCGCCCAGGCGAAGACTGCGTCCTTCGGAGTGGTCGCGAATTTCTACTATAAGCCCCTCTGGCAATTTCTAGCTCTTACTATTCGAGAATCTCCGGGGTTGGTGCTCTCTTTGGTGCTGTTGGCGACTGCGAGCATTTACATTGTGCTCAGGAAGCGGCCTGGCCTGTTTGACGCGGGTTTACTGGCGTGGCTCATCATGATTGGTTTCCTCGTAGTTGCGCTGGCGTCCGCTAACAAAGAGAGTCGGTTCCTGTTTCCCGTTATCGTGGCACTGCCGTTCTTAACAGCGATACTCATTTCCAACAAAGAGAACTCGGTTCCCAATTCATTTGCAGCGCTTGCCGCGGGTCTCGTCTGCTTAGGTCTAGTTGCGGCTGGGGTGCCGACGCGGCATCGGACGAATCGCCAAAACATTAGCAGGGCGGAGGCGGTCCTGGCTCAGGCTGCTCGATGCGATGCGAAAAGTATCGTACTTGCCACCGACAGCTCAACATTGAATGTGTTTTTATTGGGTCTGGCTTCTGAGTTTTCACAATCGAGAGCTTCAATTGGCACGTTGGCGTTTCAAGCTATGTCGGGGGAGCCGATCGAGAACGATTTCCGTGCGATGAGCAAATCTGACATGGTCGTCTTCCAGGACGCACGATACCTCAGTCACGGATTCACGAATTGGCGAGTCTCGGAATACGAGCAGTATATCCGGCAAAGTAGCTCTGTTCCTCATTTCAGGGTGGGGAATGACATTAGCATTTACTCGACGGGTTGTCGTCCTTAGATGGAGAGAACAGTTCGGGTTTCTCGCCATACCCCAGACACGCTTCAATGGTCCCCACGCCACGGCGTGAATCGTTGGGTGAGACAGTTCTTCGTAAACGGCTTCGTCGATCCCACGTGACAGAGTTCTTCCGGCACCAGACTCCGTGTTTGATCGGCATCGAAGCGACCGGATGCTCACTAATGGGCTCGCGTGCTGCGAGCCTTGGGACATGAGGTTCGGTTTGGTGGCTCCGCAGTTCGTCAAGCCCTATCTGAATTCCCAGAAAAACGATGCCAACGATGCGGAGGCGATCTGCGAGCCGGTCAACCGTCCGAACATGCGTTTCGTGCTGACCTGCCCCCTGCTTTCGTTCGCGTAAAAATGCAACAACCTTTTTCTGCTCCATCTCCATGTGGGTTTGAGCGGGGGCCTTTGTCGAAATGGCGAGGAGCTTTGGCCTTAGTCAATACTAACTCTTTCCCCGAATGAGTCACGCGCTCAGCAGCAACTACGAACGGAGTATTCGTAGCCTGAGCTTTGCCATAAGCAAACGGAAGCATAGGAGAATTCATGGATTTTTCATCTCTCCGTTACACTGCTTTTACAATGCGAAGAATAAAGTACTGTTTTTAGACCGCTTTCACGCCTCAATCGTGGATCGCCAAGGAGATGCCCATGTGCAGGAAAACTTTCGGCCTCTTTTCTTTCTCGGTTCTTTTGTTCTCCTCGCTAATTGCGTTGGTACCAGAGGGAACAGGTACGCCTTGGGGGAACCCCACCGCAACCTCGATTGCTTCCTCAGCCAATCCATCGGCTTTCGGTCAGAGCGCTACCCTAACTGCGACTGTTACGGGGGAACCAGTCGGATCGAAGCCAATAACAGGGGAGGTTGCGTTCAAAGAAGGGGGCAAGATAATTGGCGGGATAGTGGAACTTGTGAATGGAACTGCAAGCCTGAACATCTCAAGTCTTGAGGTTGGTCAACACCATATCACAGCGACTTACTCCGGAGATGCGAGCTATGCCCCCAGCATTTCCGATGTATTGGAGCAGAGCGTAATTCAGCCGACAGTGACGTTCCACGGGTCTCCACAGGAGCCCCTCTTGACCTCGAACGGTGATCTCTTAGCATACGTTACGATCACGAACACCGGAAATATCACCGTTAACTCCGTGCAAGTGACCTCAGCCAAGCTTGGTTCAGCATCACAGCTTTCGACCCCAGCTGTCATCACCAATCTGGCGGCTGGACAGCGCGCCGTGGTCACATTAACGTTTCCATCTGGCGCGGTTTCCTCCAAGGCCACAAACGCTCCACTGCGGTTGAGCTTCGCGTACTCGGTGAAGGATCCGCCTCTGATTGGCAAATCGACTTTGAGCTTCGCTAGTGTCAGTTTGCGCTAAGGTACTTCAATTCCGAAATGCCGCAAGAGTATCAGTCCGCTCGCCTGAGTGACTAGTAAGCGCTTATTATTGCGCCCACGGTGAAAACGACGAGAACGAGGGTAAAGACGGTGCTCGCAAACCGCGACATCACGGTAACTATTCCTTACTACAACCGTGAGAAATACATAGACGAGGCAATTCGTTCAGTTCAGGCGAAGAGTCGAAAGCCGCTGCAAATCATAATCGTGAATGACGGTTCTCGGGAGTCCTTGCGCCGCTATCTGGATCGTTACCGGTCGGAATGTACGATTGTGCATCTGGATAAGAACGTGGGCGCGGCGGCTGCGCGCAATGAAGGAAACAACCGAGCCAGCGCCACTTTTGTCGCGTTCTTGGACGACGACAATGTCCGGTTGCCGCATAAACTCGAAGTTCAGGGTCAGTATATGGAAGATCACCCACGGTGTGGCGCGGTTCACTCTGCCCCTTGGGCCTCCTTCAGTGGTCAGGAAGATGTGCGCTGGAATCGTGATTGGTCGGGGCCGATCACTCTAGCGCAAGCTCTGACCGACGGCTACTTCGCAAGTATGCCGACGACTCTCGTTCGCCGGGACGTACTATCGGCTTTCGGGGGCTTGGACCCGAAATTTCCCATAGCTGAAGAGCGCGATTCACTGCCGTGTGTTCGCTTCTTCGGTGCGTTCTGCGTCGCGCGGGCACAACCGGTCAATGCTTCCTCTCACACTCTGTTTCAAGACGCCGTTGGCGGGCGGAATCCGCTTCACTATCGGCCGGCGCCTGAAGCGCAACCTTACTCCGCGTCATGAACGGCTCCTTACCTGATGACATTATCCCCATCCGCAAGCCTCACTTCAATGCAAAGGCTGGCGCGCTCTATTTCTTGATATCTCGACAGCCGTACGCGCCGCTGGACGATTCCGAAAAGACGATGTGGGAGGCCATCGACGGAAGAACGAGCATCGCCAATTTGCGAAAGCGTTTTGCAGCCGTGGATGAGGTCCTGAATCGGTTTGCCAGCCTAGGCACTTGCGAACTGCCGAGGGTCGGATTTCCATCTCGACGACGCCGCATCCTTGTCATCGAACCTCATATGGACGATGCCGCCCTGAGCGTAGGGGGCACGATGTGGCTGCGTCGAAACGAATGTGAGTTCACGGTGCTGGCTTTGGCCGGTGTAGGCAACTTCACCACCTATTACCTGATAGACCGGGATTTCTTTGACATCGCCGAAGTCACTGCGTTGCGCAAAGCAGAATCTGCCCTCTTTCTTAAGCACCTTGGCGGGCATCACATGACCCTCGATTTGCTGGAAGCACCTCTTCGCTACCGAAACGGTCGGTGGACCCTGGACTGGTTTCGCCAGCATCGCGATGCAATGTGGGAACTTGTCGCGCGCTCGCCGGGATCTGGCGAGCTCGAGAAATGGACAGCGGCCCTGGCGCAGTTCTTTACAAGCCTCGATGCTGAGGAGGTTTGGATGCCCCTGGGCGTGGGAAATCACGTTGATCATCAGTTGACGCGGGATGCCTGTCTCCAAATTCTCCGCAAGCCGGAGCTTATCAAGGGCTGCAACGTTCGGTTCTATGAAGAGGTGCCATACACAATAAACTGGCCCGGGCACGCCGAGCGAATAATTACGGCGCTGAGAAATGGAGGCGCGCGCATTGAGCAAGAGCGCGTCAATATCAGCGAGGCGATGACGGAGAAGTTGCACTTACTATCCATCTTTGCTTCACAATTCAAGATGAATTACATAAAGCCGGTTATAGAGAAGTCTGCTGTGGAGGTCCTGTATGAGCTTGTGACTCCCCCGTGCAAGACGATTGATCCGATCTCCTGCTATGTGGACGGTGATAGAGTCTTTGAGATGGCGCGGAAAATTGCCCCGTGGGCACGCCGTCACAAATCGGCATCCTTGATTAGGCTGTTTGTGCTCACTCCATTCGGCAGGTGGGCAGAGGACATGCGATTACTGCTGGATCTCTTTCCACAAGCCCGATTCGAGGTGTTTATGGCTCGCCGACGCCTAGTGGAAACTCAAAGCTTGCCTTCACCTCGGATTCAAATAAGGCCGGTTGATAGGGGGCAGTGGTACTCAGCGGCGACACGACTTCTCCTCAGTTGGCCAAGCCCGCTTGTCATTGTGGCGAGTCCCGAAAAGGAACGCTACGCTCGACGGCTAAGTGCGGCTTGTGTCGCCTCCGACTCTATTGTTGCGCCGAGCCTGAATGTCTTCACATTGGCTTTGCGTTTGGCAAGCGCAACGTGACCGCGTGGTTTCTCTGCTGTGAGAACATCAGAGCGGGCCTTGCGTAAAACGTTTGAACCGCAGCGCGAATTGGCATAGTTGAGCAGCAATCTGGATCCATGCACAACCTTGATCGCTACAAATTTATTTTCCTTTGCGGGCTGCACCGCAGCGGCACCTCTCCGTTATTCCGGATTCTCCGGGAACACCCGGAGATCAGTGGCTTCCACAATACCGGTGTGCCAGAAGATGAGGGGCAATTCCTTCAGACCGTTTTTCCAGCGGCCAGGATTTTCGGGGGGGCGGGACGGTTTGGTTTGGTTCCGGAGGCTCATCTCACCGAGAAATCTCCTCTCGTGACTTCCGAGAATCAGGAAAGGCTGTTCACCGATTGGGCGAGATATTGGGACCTTTCCAAACAATGTCTATTGGAGAAATCCCCGCCCAACCTGATCCGGACCCGTTTTCTTCAAGCGCTGTTTCCGAACAGCTATTTCGTCGTGATCTTTCGACATCCAATACCTGTTTCCCTTTCGACCTCGAAGTGGACGGCCTGTAACCTGCATTCCCTGGTGGAACACTGGATACACTGCCACGACTTGTTTGAACTTGACCATCCGCACTTGAACAGAGTCCTGGTTATCAGATACGAGGATCTGATCCGATCAACCTCATTTGTGGTTGGGCAAATCTGCAAGTTCCTCGATTTGGCACCCCATGTTCCGACTCCGTTGGACCCGGCCGGCAACGACGCGTACTTCAGCAACTGGCGAAGCCTTTCGCAAGACAAAGCACGCCGAAAGGAGTTTCGTCAGATCGTTCGAAAATACGAACGAAAAGTGCGGTCTCATGGCTATAGCCTGATGGAGTACAGCGTCGTCGCTCCGGTGATTCCATAGGTCGAATGAGTTGCGCAGCAATCACCTCCGAAATTTGAAATTCACGAAACATTAATCTCGGCACATTCGCCGCGTCACGTTGGACAGGCGATCGTGACTTTGTCTAGCAGGTTTTGGTTTTCCTGATGGATTCAGTAGTTTGACGTAGCATTGCCCGAGCCCTAAAGGTGGGGTGCTGTCCAACCTTCGACATCTGGAATCTGCAAGCGGATCTTTCAATCGAAGGTCGAAGTTGCCCCCGACGAGGCGACCTGTGCCCGTCCACGTTTTGATTCTCAGAGCAGATGAATCCCAAAGCGACCTTCATATCAGCGCTTCCCGAACAAACCTACGCTAGCTCCTTAAGGACTCGAGTCGATACGATCCCGGTCGTCGGACCTGATAATCGCGATGCGGGGGTCTTGTCGTGGTCGGGCGATCATCGGCCTAAGTATTTGTTCCATAGTGAGATATCTTTTTTAGTTGTATCTCCGGGTTACAAATCGGCCTGGGCGGCCATTCGATCACAAGATTGATATTCATCAAAACTTCATCTTCCTGCCACAGTTTCGTAACAAAACGCGCCTAATGTTTCGTCGCTTGGGAATTTGTAATGAAAGTGTCCGAGACACTCCGGAACTCGAGTTCCGTGGGCAAGTTTTTGCGTCGTTTGAATCGTCGCGTTGATTCCTCGACAGACATCTCTTTCCCCAGGAGAAAGCCGTGAAATTTTGGGCTGTAAGCTTGGCGCTGGTGCCATTGATTGTGAACGCCGCTTGTGGCGGGAGAAAACAGGCCACAACTGGAAACGGAACCCTCTCCGGCAATTGGCAGATCAGTCTGACAGGACAGACGAACCCCACTCCTCTTATCTTTACTGGTTTCATGCTTCAGAGCAACAATTCAGTCAGCGGGAACCTGATTCTAGGTCCGACGCCAAGTTCCACGCCGTGTACTGGGGTCAGCCCCATCACTGGAACGGTGGTCAACTCGGTACCCATGAATGTTTCGCTCACCATCAACGAATTCGCACAAGAAATCAGCCTCCAAGGCACCTTATCCCCTTTGGCTGGGCAATTTTCATATCAGACGGGAAATTGCGCACCATCTACAGGTACGGGAACCTGGTCGGCTGTGCAGGTGCAACCGCTGACGGGAAATTTCAATGGTACATTTACATCTACAGCGACCAAAGCTGTCTTAGCTGTAACTGGGACACTTACCCAAGGGCCCAATACAGGTGGCAGCACAGCCTCGATCAGCGGGACCATGCAGGAAACAAGTGCAAACTTTTGCCCCTACATTGGACAAGCGACGGTTTCCGGCATGATCAGCGGTACTACGGTCCTGCTAGATCTCTACGGTGCAAACGGCGAACTGATTACGCAGCTTGGCCAACTTGGTCAACTCAACAACGGAGCTTGCGCAGGGTCAGCAGCCTGCGTGTTGGTCACTCCAGATGCGAATTCGGTGACCGGTGGCTATACATTCCCGTCGATTTCCAGTGCCTGTCCGGCAGACGCGGGCACGCTGCAGTTTACCTTTTCTAACTAGCAAACCCCGAGGTAAAGTTAACGCTGTTCCTTCTCGTTATACATTCGTGCGGGCCGCGGCTTGAAGAGTCCCCAAAAAACGTGTTTATCGGCGTAGGATGAAATTTTGGCGCAAGGGGCAAGGTTCTCACCGCCCCACGGTTGCACTTCGAGTCGCCTGACAGGAGGCCAATCACGCAAACGTATATCCAGCGTCGTGGAGGCCATCGCGGTTGCGGCAGATCTTCAACCAATGTTGCCCTCTAAAAACCAGATCCGGCAATTGTCGCACGAACATTCCTCGGTTCTCGACCTGCTCCTTCACCCAGCGAAATGAGTGCTGTACTAGCCCCCCAATGTCCGACTGATGGCTTCTTCCGTGCCAGCTGTCGCCCCTGTAATCGCGGCCCTTGAAAATTCCGGCGGGAATGTACGACGTCAGGAAAAAAGCATCTGGCGTTGTATTTGCCACGAACTGCTCAAGCATTGTGACGATCTGCCCCTTCGACGCGTGGCTCCAGATCGATCGTGCAAGCACGATGTCGAACTTCACGCCAAACACTCCCATGTCAAACCGGTCATTCGTGTCGAACTTGGGCTGTTTGTCCTTCAGCACTTCCTGTTCAACCACATTATCTATCCCTTGCTGCAATCTCTCCGCAGCGGGTTCGATTCCGAAATAGCAGCCCGCATCCAGGAAGTGAATGAGCCAATACCCGCCACGCAAAGACCCACAGCCCAAATCCAGCACCCTCATTTGAGGATAAATTCCTTCGCGCACCAGAGTCGCCAGTTGCAACCGCCCTGCGCTTTCAAAACATTCCACCGGGCCGCCTGTGAAAACTCCCTGCGAGTACAGTTTTCGAACAACCTCCTGCATCCGTTGTTTTGGCGAAATTGCGGAAGTAAGGTTAGCAGCACTCATGCGTCAGATCCTCGTTTCGGCAGCACGATAGCATCTATGATTGCTTCTCAATCTGGCCTTGTTCGAGCGCGAACGAGTCCACCCAAGCCTTTTCCCAATGGGCAATGTCAGTCACCACTTTCACCGTATCACGCCAAGATTAGAACGTCCAGCTACATAGATCCGAACGCGGCGCTGGGCGCGGTTTTCAACCGAGGACTCGCTTGAGAGTGGTGGGGCCGATGAGGTAGTTCACTTCAACACAAGGCGCTTGTGACAGATTTTAATCAGGTATTTACAAAGTCGTCACATTCTAGATGTAATCTCTTTTTTCTTTTCACTCTCGCTTCTGGAGGAATGCAATGCGAAGTGGGGCAGTCCTTCTTCTCTTCGGAACCTTGATTTGGGGTCAAGCTCAAATGGAGCAGTCCCCTTCGGATGCTCCCAGAGATACTGGCGCGACGGAGCACGCCGGAGCAATGTCGGAGAATGCCACGACAATTCCGACGGATGCAGGGGTGATAACGATAAACGGAGTATGTGGCGACTCTGCGACCAAGAAAGTAGGAGCTCCGTCCGAGTGCAAGACAGTGATCACCCGCACCCAGTTTGAGACGCTGCTCCAGTTAATCCAGCCCAACATCTCGCAAGGGCAGCGCCGGAACTTCGCGGCGGGCTATGCGGAAACATTGATTCGGGCTCAGCAAGCTCATGAAATGGGGTTGGACCGCGGGCCGCGATTCGAAGCCTTGATGAAACAAAGTCGGGATGAGACGTTGCAATTTCTTTTGATGCAGTCTCTAAAGGACAAAGCGGCACAAGTCCCTGACAAGGACATCTTACAATTTTACAATGATAATCGTGAGACCTTCGTGGAAATAGAGCTTCAGGAATTGTACGTCCCCATGGTTCAGGCGATTCCCGCGGCATCTCAGCAAGTTGAGAAACGCTTGCAGGATTCGATTATCGCCATGAAGAAGACTGCGGATGCGCTACGAACTCGCGCCGTGGCCGGCGAAGATTTCGCTCAGTTGCAGGCGGAAGCCTACAAGGCTGCCGATTACGGTTCGACCGATGCACTTCCTAAGGTTGAAATCCAAAAGTATCGTCGTCGCGACTTGCGTTTTGCAGACCAAGTTTCAGTTATGGACCTGAAGTCCGGGGAAGTCTCGCGGGTATTCGATGAGCCAAATGGTCACTACATTTATAAGGTTGGAGCAAAGGATGTCTTGCCGCTCGAACAGGTCAGGGATGAAATTGCCAAGAAGCTACGCGGCGAAAGGCTGCGGAAATACCTGCAGGAAGTCCAACAATACGCAACAGCTACCTTTGATGAGAAGTACTTTGCAGATACATCAACCGAGTCCCACGAGGAACCCACGCAATGATATTAAAACGACGCGAATTCCCACGGTTCGTTTCTGGGAACCCCGATTGAGCACTGTTCGCTTCTCTTGGGCCTCTAGGCCTGCAAACTGTTCTAAAGCGTGGTGACGAACTGCAGCTTTCGAGCTATCTCTCAAGGTTCCTTGCGTGGCCGCCGCTGAGCCATATTCCCGAGGACTAGAGAGCGAGTGACAAAGATTTGCGTGAAGTCGGTCAGGGTGACACTGACCGACAGCGCGTATTCACCTTGACCGGCGACGCTCGTTCGCGGTAATTAAATCCTCCTACCGTTCATCGGAGACGACCGCCAAATCGGCGTGTTCACCGCTGGCGAGCGCTTTTGTCCTGACTCGCAGGATTGTTCGCCTCGCGAACCTCTCCCGACGTGGCAAGCTGGTGCTTGATCCAGTCGAATCTTCGCCCGCCAGAGTCGACCTTCTCCGCAAATTCCTGGGCGTTTTGATAGTGAACGATCTCGACATTTGCAGGAGCCGCCGCCTGCAGGCGCTGTTTCGCTTCGGGCGGCGTCACGGTCATGCCTTCCGAAATAAACTGCAACCGCACCTGCCGGTCTTTGAGCTGGGGCAGCCACTCCACAGGTTCAAGGTCCTTCACCGTCCCCAGAAAAAAAGGCGTGACATAAATCGGTCGTTCTTCCTTTGGTATGATGGAGGACTTCGCCAGCCAATCCGGCCAATCTCCCCATGGATTCAGCAGGTCGAGGACCTTAATACGTGGATCTACCGCGGCAGCCATAATCGCTATGCTGGCTCCGGATCCAACACCCCACATTCCGACCCGGCTCATATCAAAGTCTCCCCGCCTGTCAAGGTAATTCAGAATCAATTGCACATCGTGCACGGTTGATCCCAGCCCCTCCTGCAATTCGCTGACGAACCATTGTCGTCCCGGCCGGTCATGGAATCGCTGCCCCGTTACGGCGCTGACAAATCCTACGGCTGCAAAGCCGTCCTTGGTCAGTTCCTCGCAGAAATCGTCGTGTTTGAAGTGTGCGTTATTGGTGGGGAAACCGTAGAGGTACAGGATCACCGGTGGCTTCTGGATTCCTTTCGGCCGGATGACATACAAGTCAATCGGATCCATCTCCCTCCACTGCACATGTACCAGTTCCCGCGTGAAGTGGTCTCGCTCGGCCTTGGCAAGCACGAACACGTCTCCCTTCATGCTCTTCGGCAGATAGGGAGTGCTCCAGTCTTCGTATTCGGGGTGTTTCCGCTCCGGAATTTTGTCGCCGGGTTTGAGGATGATGGTCTTGACTCCCCCAGCGGCAACCGGGACTTTATCCGGAACAGGCGGTTTCCCGGCAGCAGGTTCATCGCCAGCAGCAGTTGACGTGGGTGGCGCCCCAGCCGCGGTTCCCACCGACGCAGACGCGCTCGCTGCGCTGGTTCCTGCTGAAGGCGACTCGGGCTTGGAGGCCTCCTGCTGCGGCATCGATTCACCGGTATCGGCATGAGCCGGAATCAGCAGAAGCGAGAAAAAGGTAACAAGGAGGATGACCGTGGTTCTTCTGTATGGCATGGAACAATTGCTCCCAATCGAATTTGTGCAACCTGCGTTACAGTTCGTGCTTCTTCTTCGTGCCTCTTCAAAAATTCGCTCCGAGGCTCACAGACTGGCATAGGCAGGCCCTGTGTGAGCAGCCTGCCTATCAGGTTACTGCGGTTTGTGGTAACGGTCAGACCTCAAGCAACAACATTACTGGAGGTCGCCGACGATCCCTTTTTCTGCGCAGGTCGAGGCATATGCGCCATTGGGGCTGTAGAAAGGCGTATAGTTGGTCGAGGTTTCGACCGACCGGACGAAACCGCCAACATCTCCGCCGCACTCAGATGTGGGAGGACCGTTGACTGGAACGCCGCCGTTGCAGGTGTAGGTGACCGTTTTCTCTAAGCCCAAACCTGCGGCGCTGTTTACGGACAGGTGCGAGGTCAGGTTCGCGCAGGTTGGCCATGGGCCCCCTCCGTCCGCAATGTCACCGTCATCCATCGCCGCATAGGCAAAGTGGTCGCGGATGAAGTAGGCGTCGCCGTACGGAGCTACCGTGCTGGCATCCTGCATTGGCAGTAAATCAGGGACGCCGCCGGTATGGCTGTTGTGGATGTCGGACTGGAGGGCCTGGACCAGGGCCTCAGCGCCATAAGGATCGCCACCGGGACCAGTGAGGTTGCAGGCTATACCACTGGCGGTGTCGCACATCATGCGCAGCTCCGACCACGCCGGATAGGAACCGTCACGCAGGTGCGGGTAAGTGCAGGGAAAGTTGGCAGGGCAGTTAACGCTGTCGTCCGTCCCGAACACAGGAGTATGCCATATCGCGGCCGCATTGCAAGCTGGCTGCCCAGCGCCGCCGCAGGCCGGCAACACACCGAACCCGGTCGGCCCTACAAAAGCGCTGGCATAGTTGGTTGTATTGTTAGCCGGTTGTCCGGGCTCTTGACTTGCGGGATAGGCGAGGGGGAAATCGCAGCCAGTTGATCGCGAGCCGGTGCCTTCGCAGGCCGGTTCCCCTTCAGTGTTGCCGCTAAAGCCGGGGAAAGATCCAGCTCCGTCACCCCAGGGTGCCGGGAAGTGGGTGCTGTTGGCGAGCGTAATTCCGCCATTGTTTGTGGCGTTTTCATAGTTGTCGAACAACGGGTCGATGGCATCCACCATCAAGTACCCCCAGTTCTTGCTGGCGGAGACTTTGCTGACGTTGCCGAAGCTGAAGAACGTGTAGGCAATCGAGTCTTCCAGGTTCTCCACGCCCGGTACACAGGTGTTTCCCGCACCGCCGACTCCGCCGGGGAAACAGGCAGCTAGGGTTGTAAAGCTTTTACCGCTGATCACGTGGCTGGTTCCGACGCCGCGGACGCGACCGCCTTCGTGGTAGACCGAATAGGCACCCTCGGGCTGGTCGGCCGGACAGGTCAGGTTCAGAGGATTGTATGTCCCGCTTTGCGGCGCTGCGACTGGTGTCACGTTGCTCGGGTCAATGCCAAGCTCCTGGTTGAGGTAGACCTCACGCTCGAAGGTGGTGCCAGCTGGATACGGGTTTAAACCGGCGGAAGGACTATCCGCATAAAGGCTAGTGCCCATGCTGCCGCCCGGCGTGCCCATACGACGGATGACAGTCCATTCGGTTGTGTTGTAGGTTCCCGAGAGCGGTTCCCGCAGGAACAGGGTGACGGGGAAAGCCTCGCGGTTGGGGATTTGGGCGCGCAGACCTTGCGTGACGCCCGGAGCCAGCGGCCAACTGAAGGCGAAGTTATCGCCTTCGCAATCGTTGCCGGCAAACAGGGCCGCCAGGGGGCGGCGCGATAACTGGCACTCTCCGTTCGTCCCCGCGGGGCAAAAGCCGTTTCCGCTTGGATCGTAACTAGTTGGCGAGCCAGCGCTAAGAGTAGCATTGCCTCCCAACGTGGGATATACGTTGTTGACCATAGGCCAAGGGTGCTGGTCCCATACGTTGCGGACGTAGTAGCTGCCGTCGGAAGTGTAGCCTGCTGGTTGTCCGGTGTTCTGCGGTTGGCAGTCCGTGAGGCCGGCGTTGTAGCAGTTACCCTGACCGGCAACATAGTTGCCGATGATTTGTCCAAGACCGGTCGTTGTGTTTTCGCGATTGGCCACAAAGACGATCGGCGACTCGCCTACCGGGAAGATTTTGATCGTCGCGGGAACCCCGCCGCCAGTAAAGGGGTCAGTCCCGCCCGGGAGGGCGAACGCTACTGGCTGAGCGGCCGTACCGCCCAAGTCAGTGATACCCCCGCCGACGCCGTTGCCGAGCCCATTGCCTCCGGCAGCTGCGAGGTCATAGCCGAGAGCAAAGCCGTAGTAGCAACTGCCGTCTTGGCTCGTAAACTCGTCTGTGCTGTACCCGGTTCCGCAGCCTGACGCATCGCCGTTACTGCGTCGCGTCGCGTACAGAGCATCTTCGGGCCGAATATCCGTCATGCCAGCAGTGAAGGCGATTCCACCTGGCTGCGCGAGAGCGCCGTATGCGGCGGCGTCCAAGTCGCAATCGTTACCTGGAGCGACGGGGCCCCCATTCCACGAGCAGGTGGGAATCGCAGCCCAAAGGGTGCCGGCAATATTAGGCGAAGGGTCTGTGGGAGCTATCGGCACCGTGCCGTTTACGGTTAGAAGGTCAGGAACACCGCCGGCCGTCCTGGCTAAAAAGCAGCGGTTACCCACGGTGGAGTCTACGGTGAGGTAAGCCCAAAGAGATAGAACCCCCTCATCAGGGCTCCCCGCTGTAACGTCTTCTACCCAAACGACCCAGAGGTTGTTCGTCTGGTTCGTAGTAATCTTTGCGTTCCGTGTGTCGACGCAGTTGCCACCGTTTGAAAGCTGCCAGTGGGCGGTCTGACATGTGTCGCCTGCTGGACAGAGCGTAGTAGCTAGATTTTCACCAATAACCAAGTCGTTGAACGCGGCCAGGGCGAAGCCTTGCCACATTGCCGAAGAACCGACTCCAACGTAATGCACACAGTTTGGCTGCGCTGCTGAACACTGCGCATTAGCGGCAGGAGTCAGGCCTATGGCCGCGGCCACGAGCACAACCGCAAGAAGGCACATTTTCCTACTCATCTGAGATGTCTCCTTTGAGAGATTTTGGCTCGATCAGTTGAGGAGCGCTCCCTTTAGGGCCGTACAACGACAACCGAACACAGAAAAGGGGGCAGAAGCTAAAGAGCGAGGTTTGGAAAAGGTCCATTCGTTGAGATGTTGACAATCTGGTGCGTAAGCCAGAACGTCAAGCAGTATCACTGAAGTTGGTGATAGCGGAATGACCGCAGCATTAAACCTTTATGAATTTCCTGTGGCTCCATTTCTGTTCTGTGGAAATCGAAGCCGGATCAGTCTGGGCACACTGCCGACGGTGGAAATCTTGCCTTCAGCCGTCGACCGCGAGAGCAGTCGCTGACAGAATTCGCAGAGTTCCCAAGTTTGCGGCTTCTGTAAAGTTGTAATGTCAATTTAACTGGTTAGTCATCACGTTGTAATAATTGGGGCGTATCGTCGGGCTTCTCTTTTTCTCGCGCATCATGCAGTTGCGGCTGTCGAACCGCAACACCCTTCTGGAGCTACGCGGTCGGCTTCAGGATGTCCGTTGTGTAAGGAGCAAACTTGGCGAAAGCGTTCCTAGCTACCCTGGTCATTTGTGTGTGCAGTCTGGCTTTCCCAGTGATGATCGCCGCTCAACAAAAGCCGACAGACCAGAAAAGCAGCGCCCAGTCGAACGCATCGTCCGAGACAGCAGCCCCGCCGACGGGAATGCAGACTCTCCCAACCTTCCCGGAACCGCCGATGCCAGTCCTAGCTTCGCAAGCGGTTGCTGCCGCGGGCCCATGCATGGGCTCTCCTACAATCAGTGGCACGGTTACAGACCAGAGCGGTGCCGTTCTGGTGGGCGCCGCGTTGAAGCTGACCGCCACCGGCGGGGCCATTCAGACCACGGTCTCAGATGCAAAGGGCAATTATTGTTTCAGGCAATTAGCACCGGGCACTTATACGCTCACCGTGACTATGACGGGCTTCAAACAATTTGAGGCGGGCCAGTTGAACATAGCCCCCGGGCAAGACTTGCCGCTTGATGCTCTGTTAGAACCAGCCGGCGCGGTCGAGCAAGTGTCGGTGGAAGGACAGAAGGCCGCCCAAGTAGAGACCGAATCGGCACAGGTCTCAGGAACGATCACGCAAAAGGAAGTTGCCACTCTTGCGTTGAACGGGCGCAATTTTACTCAGCTGATAGCTTTAGCACCGGGTGTAAGCAACCAGACGGGACAAGACGAAGCCAAAGTCGGTGTGACCGGGAGCGTGAAGTACAGCGTCAACGGTGGACGCGTGGAGTACAACACGTTCGAGGTGGACGGAAGCGACGTATTGAACGCCGGCCTGAACGGAGCGGAAAGTACGCTCATTGTCTACCCGAGTCTGGATGCCATCCAAGAAGTCAAAGTCTTAACTTCCAACTATGGGGCGATGTACGGTCGGACCGCGTCCGGTACAGTCTTGGTCACAACCAGGAGTGGCACGGAAAAATGGCACGGCGATGCCTATGAGTACTTGCGGAATGAGGCCTTCAACGCGCGCAACTATTTCGATCAGACAACAAAGGCTCCCCTTTACCGCAGGAATGATTTTGGCGCGACGATAGGCGGTCCCGTCAAGAAAGGCAAGACGTATATTTTTGGCTCGGAGGAATTTCGCATCGAGAAGTCTCCGACCGACCAGCAGCCCGACTTCAATCGTGCTGTACCTTCGCTCGCCGAGCGTTTAGGGAACTTCAGTGACGTCTGCCCAGCCTTCAATGACCCCCAACTTCCTTATCCCGGCGTTTTTTTTCGCAGCGACTTCCCAGACTGTCCGTCCCCGGGCGGCACTAGCCTGGTTGTGGGTGCGCTGACTGAATTCGATCAGAACAGCATCAGCCAGGGTGGCTCCGGGACTTTGGATCCTGACTCCGTAGCCTTGCTGAATACGAATTTGATTCCGCTACCCAATGCCTCGACCGGATGCAATTCACCCATAGGCTCTTGTTACGACACAGTTATCTCCGAGCCGACGCGCTGGCGCGAGGAATTGGTCCGTGTTGACCACAACTTCACCGACAAGATACAAGGTTCGCTACGCTTTATTCACGATTCCTGGAACACCACGGTGCCGGTTCCTGAATGGCAGCACCTGCCAGGTAACGTTGTAAATAGTTTTCCAACAGTGCAGAACAAGTTCGTCGGACCGGGAGTCAGTGCGGTGGCTCGGCTCACGCAGGCCATCGGAACGACGCTCGTGAATGAAGTCACCGCCAGCTTTGTCAACTCTAATATCACACTAACGAACCTAAACGGCCCGGGGGCAAACCTGGCGAGACCTGCAGGATTAGGCCAGCCGGGCGGGACTTGCTCTAACGTCTCAACCGACCCATACGTTAACCTCATCAGCTGTCCAGTGGGGGCGATCTTCAACAACGGATTCGGAGCAAAAGCACCGGGCATCATCATTAGCGGCAACAACCAGGAATATGGTGGTGCCGGTTTTACGGCAGATACGTCATACATGCCCTGGCAGCACACCAACCCGACCTACAGCTTCCGTGACGATCTCACGGAAGTGATCGGGAAGCACGAGCTGCATTTGGGGGGGCAATTGGTTCTTGCCCAAAGAAACGAGACCAACTCCGCCACCGGGGCGGCAACTGGAGATGTCCAGGGGCTGCTGATTTTCAGCAACGTGAGTACAGGTCTATTGAGCACCGGGAATGCCTTCGCCAACTTCCTTTGGCTCAGTCCTTACCCAGACCAGTACGAACCCAGCGCCCTCCTCAATGCAAACATCATTCAGAGCTATACCCAGGACAGTGCACAACACCGTTATTACACGCGATATACGATCGGTGAGCCATTCGTTCAGGACGACTGGAAGGTAAATTCAAGGCTAACACTGAATCTCGGCGTTCGCTTCAGCTTGTTCGGCCTTTTCTATGAGAAATATCATTCCGCTTACAATTGGTATCCAGCAGCTTTTAGCGCGCCCCTGGCTTCGCAGGTAATGGTGGATCCTGGCACGGGCGAACTACTTGACGCAACCACGCAACAGCCGATTCCGATCAATCTCAGTAATCCCGATTCCCGCATCACAAACGGCCTGGTGCGCTGCGGAACAAATGGAGTCCCCGCGGGATGCATGACTGGTCATTTGTTCAATCCGGCGCCCCGAGTCGGGTTTGCCTGGGACCCTTTTGGGAATGGCAAGACATCGATCCGCGCGGGCTACGGTATTTTCTACGAGCACGGTACTCCTGAAGAATCGAACGTGGGTTCGCTTGAGGGCAGCGCTCCGCCGGTTTTGAGCATGACTCAGTGGTACCCTGCGAGCTATGGATGTATTGGGAATTCGAGCGCAGAGTGCGGCAGCCCGGGCGCCTTTCCCTTGAATGTGACGTCGATCCCGACCAAGGCCGTTTGGTCTTACGCACAACAGTGGAGTCTGAGCGTGCAACGAGAGCTCCCCAGATCGATGATCGCCACCATGGGCTATGTGGGGAGTAAAGGTACGCACCTCAGCGTGGAGCGTCAATTGAATCAGCTGCCGCCCGTGCCGGCCGCTCTAAATCCTTTTGGGTCGAGTCAACCCCTCGTTCCTCAACCTTCGCGTGCCGGATACGGCGATTGCACCCGCTTCGCACCTGCGACCCCAACTGTCCCGGGCCAATTCATATTGAATAACGGCACCACGGTCAGTTCGCAGAATCCCGCCTTCATCAATTTGGAAGCCGCGTGCTTCGGAGAGAATGGTGGAAATGTGAATACATCATTTGGCCAGTTTTACGCGACACCCACTCCGAATGTGAACACATTGCGTCCGTATTATGGGATCGGGCAGATTTATGCGTTACAGAATGTGGCGAATTCTGATTATCATGCTCTGCAAACCACGGTACGCCGTACTAAGGGACCCCTTACCATAGGCACTTCGTATTCTTATAGCCATTCCTTCGACAATGCTTCCGACAGATCCGATACAACTTTGGTGAACTCTTACGATCTGAAGTCGAACAGGGCGAGTTCCAACTTCGATCAGCGACATCTGCTAACTATCAGTTACATCTACGCGCTTCCGAGTCTGTCCAAAGCAGTGCAAAGCTGGACGGCTGGTCGTTCCGGCGAACCAACGGGCGATAGCCAGGACACTCCGCTGCCCGAAACCGCGTCCGGCATTGTGCGCGCGTTGGGCGACGGTTGGGAGTTCTCTGGAATCACCCTATTTCAGTCAGGCACTCCTTTCAGTGTGATAAATGGCGGCGGCAACGGCATTTCCGTTCTGGATAACGCCGGAGTCGCAAACGGCGTTAGCGCGGGCTCATATCCCGACTTAGCGACTAACCCTGCCCCACCGCCTGATGAACGCTTCAACGCCCACAGTTTCGGTCCCCTGCTGGACAATCCGAACATGTTCGTAGCGCCGCGCGGGTTGACATTCGGAGACGCAGGACGCAACTTCTTGAACAATCCGCATCGCATTAACTTCGATATGAGCCTGTTGAAGCATTTCAAAGTCACCGAAGGAAGTTTTTTTGAGTTTCGCGCGGAGGCCTTCAATATCTTCAACCATACTCAGTTTCGGGTCTACGATCCGAACCTCGGCAACACCGGTGCCAATGTTATTAGTTGTTATGGTGGGCCCGACAACGCTGCTGGCTACGCCGCTCCATTGAATCCGACAAACGGCGAGAGTACTGGGACAGATTGCGTCACGGGCAGTGCTTTTTTGCACCCGGTAGATGCTCATCGTCCCCGAACAGTGCAGCTAGGCCTGAAGTATTTTTTTTGAGTGGGTTGACAATATTGGTTTCAATACTAGAAGCAGCGCCAAAGAGGCTTTCATGGCGAAATACGTGCGAGGACAACGAAGGAGCGGACCGGTCGGTTTGCACCTGAACAACCGGACGTCGTTGCTGGCTAGGCCAAACTTCGCACACGTGCGAGCATGTTCAGGCCGAGCGTGTGATCCCGTTCTGCTGCCTGCGGGAGTGAGCTACGCATGAATCGCGATCGGGGATACGCTGTGCGAAAGCTATTCGTCCTGGTAACCTTGGCGAGCCTGCTACCTCTTGCAGCTTGCTTTAAGCCTGCCCAAGCGATCCTCCAGCCCACTATTTCGATCTCGATCCCGGCTGTCAGCGCGACCCTTGCTTCAGGTCAATCGCTAATAATCACAGCCCAAGTCTATGACCAAAGCGGCCAGGGAGTCACATGGTCTGTTTCCCCGCTCAACTTTGGCGCACTAAGCAATCCGACGTTTGACGCCAAAAGTGAGACCGCTTCGGTGACCTACACCGCGCCTGCCAACCTTACCATCTCAACGAACGTGACTATTACGGCAACTTCAATAACCAACCCGAACGTTGTGTCTTCGATCACTGTTCACTGCTCGGCCATTTCGGTCCAGCTTGTATTGCAGAACACTACTCTCGCGCTGCCGCCGCAAACGGTCAGCCCCAATGGGTTCGTTTACCTTCAAGCAGTTATTGCGAACGATCAGTCCGGGCTGGGCGTGACCTGGAGTCTGTCGCCGTCAACGGGTCTGGGATCTCTTTTCGTGTCTGGCCCTTTAAACATCTACGCAGATTACCAGGCGCCGCCGAGTGTCTCGGTGCCAACCACTGTTCTGGTGACGGCGACTTCCGTGGCGGATTCGGCGGTCGCGGCAAGCCTCCAAATCACCGTCCTACCGTCCGGTGGCGGCTCCAACGTTGCAGTCCTCAACGTCAACGGCGGTCCCGTGCCTGGTCAGGTTTTTCCCAACGGTGCCTTCACAAGCCTTACAATCTGTAATCCTGGCTCAATCACGTGCCAGACAGTGGGCGGAATACTGGTTGACACAGGATCCTACGGCTTAAGAATTCTGCAGTCGCAGATCCCTCAACTGAAGCTCGGTAGCATCACGGATCCATTAGGCAATGCTCTGGAAAACTGTGTTTCGTCACTCAATGGCTTGGTGCTGTGGGGCCCCGTAGAACGGGCTGACGTGTACATAGCCGGAGAGGCTGCGGCAAGCCTGCCGATTCAGGTGATCCCCATCGCGCCTGGCATCGTCCCAAATGGATGTTCGAACGCGGGAGTGTCAAACCCCAACACGCCGCAGCTCCTCGGTGCGAATGGAATTCTGGGAATCGGTCCCGAGCCTACCGACTGCACCTTGGCGGGCATCAACTACTGCGATGGCAGCCATCAGTCGACTCTTCAAAATGTATACTATTCGTGCCCCAGCGTAGGTTGCGGCGCAACAGCATCGCCAGTCGTGGTCCCGGCGTTATTGCAGGTGTCCAATCCGGTGCCCTATTTCACTTATTTATATTCCTCCCCGATTTCCACTCCGGACGGTAACGGAGTCGTAATGCAAATTCCGTCCGTTTCCGACCCTCAGACCTCAGCCGTTGGCACGTTGACTTTTGGTATTGGAACTGAATCTAACAACAGCCTGGGAACTGCGACAGTTCTTACGCTTGATCCCAATGACCACTTCACGACGACGATCAACGGTCAAACGCTGACCGGCAGTTTCATAGACAGCGGATCGAACGCTCTCTTGTTTCCCGACTCCCTGCCGGCGTGTGCCACGAACAAGCAATTCTACTGTCCCATTTCCCCGGTTATGTTGTCCGCTACAAACGTGGGGGCAACGCAGGGGCAGTCTACCGTCGATTTCACGGTCGAAGATGCGGACAGCCTTTTGTCCGACTTCCCTCAGGATTCTGTCTTTCCCACGCTTGCCGGGCCGTGCTCTCAGGGAGGTGCCGCGTGTGGCTTCGTTTGGGGCCTGCCCTTCTTCTACGGACGCACCATCTACGTGGCAATCGACGGACAGACGGTGCAGGGTGCTCCCCCAGGGCCTTGGTGGGCGTATTAGCATGCCACCCTTTCGTTTCATCGTGCTGACGGTTTGCACGGAGTGGATCGCAGCGACTTAGCCTAGCTCCGAAGCCAAGATGAAAGCTGGAGTCCGGCTAGTTCATAGGCAAGATATAAACGCCATAGTTCTCCTGCTGCGCCACACGGTGGATTCGCGGATTATCGGGGCCGGGTAGCAGCTGTCTGCCTTTGGAGGTTACTCCTGCTCGCCTACTGCAGGAACTTTCCCGTGGCTGCATCATCCATGAAGTAGAGCCGGTGGGCCACTAGCGAGGTAGTGTTTGAATTTTTCCTAAATTCAGCCACTACCACTAGCCAGAATTCACTTCCTTTTAACAAGGACATGATTCAATTGACAGCGCTGAGGATGGACATCGGCTTTTCCTGCCGGATTCCTCTTGAAGCGCGTCCGAGGTCAAAGTCTCTGGAATCTAAAATCCTCGATATATTCATCACATTCGTTCATCGAGGCGAGAAGCGGGTTGTGTACTCAGCTCAGTACTCTGGAAAATCAATGGCCAAGCTTTACATCCTGGGGGGGCGGGAACGGGGGGTCGAACTCAGAGAACGGACAGAGAAGCACGACTGGTGTTTGTACAAAACTGCACTTATTCTGGAGGTTGATACCGAGACCGGCGCAGTGCAAACCTGTTTGGAATACGAAAGTCCGCGAGAGGTGCGGGCCGGTGACAGGCCTGCGGGAAACTTCCACGCCGGGGCGTTAGTCGGTGACACTCTCTATGCTTGTACCACCACTGAGGTTCTAATCTATCGCCTGCCGGGATTTCGGCAGATTGGATACATTTCCCTTCCTTGTTTTAACGATGTTCACCACGTAACCCCCTCGTTAGACGGCAATCTTCTCGTTGTCACTACGGGGCTCGACATGGTGGTTAAGATTACCCCCCAAGGCGAGACCATATCGGAATGGAGCGTCATAGGGGAGCCTCCCTGGACCCGCTTTTCCTCTAGCATTGATTATCGGAAAGTGGGAAGCACCAAACCTCACGCGGCGCACCCCAATTTCGTCTTCGAGTTGGACGACGAGGTCTGGGCTACTCGCGCGTTCAAGCGCGATGCGATTTGCTTGAACCGACCAGGGAAACGAATTGTCATGGACGGTGAAATGCCGCACGATGGACTGGTGTGTGGCGACCAAATCTTGTTTACAGGTATCGATGGAAAAGTAGTGATCGTAGACCGGAGAACGCTGCAGGTTTGTCAAATGATTGATCTCAGAAAAATTCAGGATAACGGCAAGGAGGTGTTGCCGGCCTGGTGCCGTGGTCTGCTGCCGGTCGACGAACGAAGGATGTGGGTGGGATTTAGCCGGATTCGTAAGACGATATTCACGGAGAACGTGCGCTGGGTCAAAACGATCCTTCGTGAGGGCACAATTGTCAAGCCCACGCACATCGCCCTCTTTGACGTGGTTTCGCAGCAGTGCTTGCAGGAAATTGACTTGGAGTCGTACGGGATGAACGGCATCTATGGCATCTTCCCGGCATACGATTAGCAGCGAACACCAACTTGTCCGGTGATCTCGCCACCGGTTGAAAATGTTCTAACCAAAGCGTAACAATCCTGTTGACTGTCTTGGCTGTTGCCGGCGCCGCGGTAATCACACCGGCGCTCCGGTTTGGGACGGACTGCAGGGACACCGCACCCGCCGTGTAGGAGTTTACTCGACAGCAACACGGGGTTTCTTCCTGGCTACGCGCCGGAACTGAATCCGGTAGGGTATCTGTGGTCGCACTGGAAGCAGCACGAGCTGCCCAACTTCTGCCCGAAGACGTTCTGCCAGTCGTTGGCATCCCGTTTTGTGGCTACCGGTCACGGCAATGATCACGGGGCTTGTCAGCGGCGCGTCGGTTTCGCTGAATCTATTCGGTTCTAGTAGCTCGTTGATTACTCAGATTGGCCAAATCGGTAACTCCGGGGTCCCCAATCAGCTGACGGTCACTGCGGACGCAACCGCGATCAGCGGTCCTTATGTATTTCCGGCGATTTCGACCATTGCAATCAGGACCAGGGAATGTCTCAAATAACTTTCCCTTGATTTTTAAAACGATTCTCGAACTCCCAGTGGTTTGCTTCGTGAATCGATGGCTAAGCCGCTCTGGAGGAGAATAATGACCTTTCTTCTTTAAGTTCGTTACGACGTAATTGTCGATCGGGGCCGGGTTCAGTGGCTGGATTAACTCGTTGGTTTTTGGGATTGCAACGCCAACTTATCCTTACTTGATTAGGGAACACCCGCAGCTGGCAAATCCTTTTGCTGTGTGACTTGCTAATGAGCAGACATACAGTGGCCACCATGGTTTGAGTGCGGAAGAACGGAGGGAGTGGTCGCCAACATAGAAGTTGCGGATGTATTCCTTGCTTGCCTCTGTCGTTGCTTGGCGATCATCTTCGAACCCGTTAATTAGTTCTTTCACTGTTGAAGGCGAAAATTGTGCTTTGTGGTAACTCCCGGCGAAGCTGTACTCTTCGCGCCAGCTGGTTGCAACTCCCGACTGGTTTGATGCTGCAATCACTTCATAATTCTGCAGCACTGCAGAAGAAGGGTTGACACGAGCAACAGTAAATGATGGGTTGTTGCCATAAACCGGCGAGATAGAGGGAAGCAGCTTGATCGCAACACTGTGATCGAGGGAAGCGCCTCGGGTGCTTCCCTCAGGCTCCAGCAAATGCATTTCATCCATGTGGGAGTGAGCGAAGATTCCCAGACGAACTACGTCTGCATATTCGATCAGCAGGTCGGTCAGCTTGCCCGAAGAAAGAAACACCTCAGGAGAGCCGTCTCCGCAGAAGTCCTTCAACTCTGCCATTGTCGAGTAGACGTCGACGCCCGGCGGGATGTGCCCCAGGATCCAGACTTTTTGATGCAATCGCCGCGCTTGCGCCAATTGCTCTTGCAACCAAGCCATCTGCGCCGTCGAAGCAGTGGAATCGGATGCGCCTGCACAGGTCCGGTACTTCGGGGAGAGAAAAAGGTCGTTGATGACGATCAGGCGAGTGTCAAGTACGGGAGCCTCCATCGTGACGCTGTAATAGCCCCCCGCCGCAAACTCCGTGAGCACGTGATCACGGTCGGATGGAGGCACACCCTCGGCTACGATCCCGCCTGTCCGAGCCAGGAATTCGCTTCCTGCATCTAGCCGATAGTCTCCACAACCGCTGTCGTTGTTGCCCAACGCAAGGTAAACTGGGACGCCCGGGAAGGACGCGCGCAGCTGTTCGGCTACAAAGCGTATGGTTTTCACGACAAAGACCTGATAGTCGCTTGGCGTGGACGCGGGAAAGCGGGCTGCGTACCTGCATGAGAACAAATGAGCGATCAGGTCGCCACTCACGACGATGAATTTTGCATTGGGTTCGCGAGAACGCATCTCCTGCAGGCTGGAGTGCAACAGGGCGTAAGGCGTGTCGACGCCTCGTGCATCGCAACTCTGCTGCAGTGATGTAAACGCTTGCTCTTGGTTGGGGGACGGCGGCCCTGACAGGATGGAACTCCACTGGCTCACCTCAGTGACAGCGAGTTGCTGAACTTTTCCGGGATCGTGAAAGGGATCGAAGTGGATGTCGCCGACGAGAAGTGCAGAAATTGTGCGATTCCCAGCGCGCGTCACGTTCGGGGAGCTTTTCTGCTGCCCATCGTAGGAAGAGAAAGACGCCGCTGATCCATGGCCGGACAGAAGGAACCCGGCAAGACTCAGGACCCATAGCCAACCCGCAATTCGCGAACTTGAATGCTCCTCATCCCATATCTCAGCCGTGGGCACGGCATTGGGCGTTTCAGCCATCACCGCAGACATCCCAACTGTTGCGCCAGTTTGTGTGCTTCCTTGGTTCTTGATGTTGAGGTTCATGAACGAACCTTTCTACCAGTAATATCCACCACCCTACTACGTGGGTTCCTGAAGTTCTCGCACAAGAAGATAGAATCCCAATCGTTTTCGATAACTTCGGTACTTTGTTGGTGTTGCGGAGCTCTACCCTGTACGGTTTCGAAACTGCCATCGCTCCCGAGGTCGAGCCGCTTTCCAAACCGACTTTTTGACTCTGCATGGAAAACAACAACTTGGTAGCTCTGTTTCGCAAAACACTGTTCTGGAGCGACGGCGATATGGTCGATGGCCGCATGGCAAACTAGTTTGTTTGCTCTGATTAGGGTTCGTACGTCCACAGGTCGTTGAGTTCACCGGCCGCCCCGGTCGAGTCGTAACCTTTGCCACCGAAAATCCACAGATTTCCGGCCTTGTCCTCCCATGCGACGGGGCCCCATCGCGCCCCCGGAACGTTCCCGGGCGCAGGCGTCCCTTCGGTTCCATAGGTCCCCTGTTGATTGGCGACGTT
>JASHQK010000368.1 GCA_030039195.1 Candidatus Sulfotelmatobacter sp. | reverse complement strand
CCAAGGGAGTCGGGGTGGGGTGTTTGTTGGGTCTGTCCAAGTTTCCAGAGAAGCCGTTGCACAAGCCTCCACCGCGGGGAAAGGCTCTTGATGAGAGCGTCCGCGCCCTTCGGCTGTGATTGCCAACCATTTGTGCACGCGGCCTTCTTCTATCTGAACGAAGAGTTCTTGGTGCGCACCTTGTGTGATATGGCCCTGCCTTCTCTCGAGAGCGGTGGAGCAGCCGTAATCATGGCGACGGCCGCGCACCGGCGCGCTCTGGCGCAGCGGCTGGCTGGGTGCGGCACTGATCTTCTGGCCCTGAGAACCCAAGGCCGGTATGCGGAGATTGACGCGGACGAAGTTTTGTCCGGCTGTATGGAGGGCCCCAGACTCAACCTGCAGAAGCTGGGTTTGGGGCTGAGCGGGGCCATCGCCGCTGCCCGGCAAGAACCCAACTCGAAGACCGCGCCGCTGTTCGTTTTCGGAGAGGTCGTGGCGCTGCTGTGGGCGAAGCGCGACTTTGAGAATCTGCGCGCCCTTGAGCAGCTGGGAGATCAGCTTGGTTTTGCGGTCTCGACGGTCTGCGGGTATCCGATCCATGAATTCACCGAACCTGGAACGGAAGAAGCCTACTTGCAAATCTGCGCCATGCACTCCACCGTGATTCCGCCCGACGCCTATCCCACGGCGAAGGCCGAGCGGAGAATACTCGACGCCACCGCCCGCTCATACGCACGGCCAGGGAAACTCTGATTAAGTTACGTTTTGAAAGGGACGGCCTGCCAGGCCGTCCGTAAAATCTTGGGGGTCAAGCCGAAATTGATGCAATAGTGGTCCGACGTGTATGTCTTTCGTGATGGGCGTGTCCCCGACGGCAAGTGCGAGAACCGCTGATTTGGGTCAGCGCCCTTGCCACAAGGCCTGTAGGCGGCGCAGACCTTCACGCGCCTGGACATTATTGCGGTCGAGCCTCAAAACAAGTCCGTATTCGTAACGCGCTAAACGATAATCGCCGCGTGCTGCATAAGAATTGGCTTGGCGCAGCAGATCCGGAACATCCTGTCGGCTGAAGCCCTCGACCGTTGAAGGAGAATCCAGAAGGCGCCTTCCGTTAGGCCGCTTTGGTGACGGTGCACTTTCCTCATCACCCTCGCGATCTGCGACCGACGGGGGCAATGAGTCGTGGGCGGCTGCGTGGTCGGTGGCTGATTGATTGTTGTCACTCCCCTCGGCCGCCTGGGCCGAAGCGGCCTGCGACGGATCAACTGTCTTTTGGGAGATTTCCGCCGGTGAGGACGATGCCGGTGCTTGTGAGACGGATGTGTGGTCACTCGCGGAATGATCGTTTGACACTGCCGTGACCGGCTGCAAGGTTGCTACGGGTGCCGAATTTGATGTGGTTGAACTTGCCGGCGTTTGCGGCAACGTCGCGGGAGCATTTGCCGTCACTGCGTTCTGAGGCTGGGCAGATCGTACGCCGGGCTGATCGTCGTCACCATTTAGCAGCCGGGTCGAGTAGTCACTGAGCTTCTGAATTCCCGAAATCAGTGCTGGCGGGCATTTGCTCACGAGTTTCGCAATCAGCGGAGGAAACGCGCCGGTTTGGGAACGAACGTAGAAGGCCCAACCCGCCACTGCGATAAGAAGCAGAATCGAGGTGAGAATCAGGCGTGGCCAGACTTGCCGTGAGATTGGCTGGCGATGCGAGAAATTACGACCGTTTGCGGGACTTGGCGACCGGTTGGCAACCTGCGGAACCGTCGCGGGTTCGGTTTGCGGTGCGCGCACAGATTGCTCAAGGAAAGCCTGCCGCATTTCTTCGCAAGTCTGGAATCGATCCTTTGGATCTTTAGCCAGCGCCTTCCGGATAACGGCGTCGATCCCGCCGGGAACGGCAGGGTTAATGATGGATGGCGCGACAGGATCTTCATTTACGATCTTATAAAGAGTGCTCACCATATCGCCGGCAAAAGGCTTTTCGCGGGTCAGCAACTCATAAAAAACGGCACCCAACGAGAAGATGTCGGCGCGGTGGTCCGCTTTCTTCCCTGCAATCTGCTCGGGCGCCATGTAGCCCGGTGTGCCGACAACCAACCCAGTCTGCGTGAGCGAGGCGTTTTCGACCTTGGCAATCCCAAAGTCGAGGACCTTGATGGCCCCTTGCTGCGTCACCATCAGGTTGGCCGGTTTCAGGTCGCGGTGGATGACACCTCGGGCGTGTGCAAAACCAACCGCCGCTAATATCTGGTCGGCCCACGAGAGCAGGGTTGGCAGCGGAGGCATCCCAACTTCCAGTAGTTTGGCCAGCGTGATTCCTTGCACGAACTGCATGGTCAAATAAACCGCACCATTTTCCTCGCCAACGTCGTAGATCGTAATGATATTGGGGTGATCGAGTCCGCCAGCCGCTTTGGCTTCTTGCTTGAGCCTTTCGATCATTTGCGCGCGATCGGGTGCATGATCGTCGATCAAAATGGTTTTGAGCGCGATCGTACGGCCGATCACGGGATCGAAAGCTTTATAAACAGCTCCCATGGCGCCGCGTCCGAGTTCCTCCTGGACCTGGTAGCGGCTGATTGCAACAGAGCCCTGCGGCTCGACGTGGCTATTGGTTGGCTCTGACGATTCCATGCGAAATCTCTAATGAACCATCCTCGTAAGTACGCGCAAACGCGCGGATTATCGAGTATGTGCGGCTGCATCTTCGATCATAGCCTCGTCCAGTTTCGCTTCCCAGTTACTTTAGTCTTTGATTGGCCGTCGACGCTGTTTCAGCTGTTCTTTTCCTGCGCGAAAATGATTGTTCCGGAACTTTATGAAGTCGTGGAAGCTCATTTCTTTCCCCTTCCGCCCGAGGCGGCTGAGCGGACGCGTCCGTCTTCAACGCTGCGTTGGTGTAATCGTGGTCTTTCTGTTCCTGGGAGCTTCGATCACAGCTCACGCCAAAGATGCCTCCCTTACCGCCGTTGTTCTGTTCGACGGCGCA
>JASHQK010000367.1 GCA_030039195.1 Candidatus Sulfotelmatobacter sp. | reverse complement strand
CCGCGCTGTTATGATGCGGCTGGCATGTCGCGACGGGGAAAGTTCATCACCTTCGAAGGACTCGACGGAACGGGCAAGAGCACGCAGATGGGCCGGCTCGCGGCGGCACTGCGCCGGGAGGGACATAAAGTCGTCGAGACGCGCGAGCCCGGAGGGACGCCGACGGGAGAAAAAATCCGCAAAGTGCTGCTTGACTCCGGGACCGGTGGACTCTCGCCGATGGCCGAGATGGCGCTGATGTTCGCGTCGCGCGCGCAGCACATTGCAGAAGTGATTGAGCCGGCGCTGGCCGCAGGCAGCATCGTTCTGTGCGACCGCTTCACCGATTCCACCGAAGCCTATCAGGGCAGCGGGCGGAAACTGGGCAGTGCGGCTGTCCTGGAATTGCATCGCATCTTATGTGGCGGCTTGCAGCCGGATCTGACGTTGCTGCTGGATTCGAATCCGCATACGAGCGTGAGCCGGGCGCGGCGGCGGAATCGGAGCGCTGCAAAGACTGCCAGCCATAATGAAAACCGGTTTGAGCAGGAGACGCGGGCATTCTTCGCACATGTGCGCGAGGGATATATGGCCATTGCGAAGCGCGAACCGGGGAGGGTCGCCGTCATCGATGCGCGAGGGACGCCAGGACAGACGCATGCTCGGATCATGGAAGTGGTGGGAAAGAAGCTGAAATTGTAGGCGGTGTCATCCTGAGCGGAGCGGTTTTTCCGGCGGAGCGAAGGATCCTGCGTGCGGCTCAGCCGACCCTCGCGAGATCCCTCGCCCCGCTGGTGAAAGCGCGGGGCTTCGGGATGACGCCTCGAAATCGGATTCAGCCGCTCTCCCCTTTTGCTCCGTGTCTCCGTGTCTCCGTGGTAGATTGATTTTTTCACCATGCCATTTTCTGACTTTCACGGCAATGCGGAGGTGGTCCATCGCCTGCGCGAGATGATTGCGCGCGACCACCTTCCGCATGCGGTTGTGCTGGCGGGATGCCGCGGATCGGGCAAGTACACGCTTGCGCTCATGCTGGCGCAGACGCTGAATTGCCTTTCGCCGACCGGTTCTTCATCAACGAAGAGCGACGGCCTACCTGATTTCTGCGGAAAATGCGCGAACTGCACGCGCATTGCGCAATCCGCCGAACTTGCGGCGGGCTGTGCCGAGGCGGTCGAGGCGCGCGAAAATCTGCGCGAGACGGACAAGAAAGAAACGCGGATTTTCGTGCAGACGCATCCCGACGTGCTCATCATTCCTCCCGATCCTCCGCAAATGATGATCAAAGTCGACCAGGTGCGGCGCGTGATCGAGTCGATCTATTACCGTCCGGCGGAGGGTCGGGAACGCGTTTACATCTTTACCGACTCGGCGTTCATGAAAGAGGCGGCGAATTCGCTGCTGAAGATTCTGGAAGAGCCGCCGGAGTTCGCCACGATTTTTCTGCTCACGGAAAATGCCGGAGAGCTGTTGCCGACCATCCGCTCGCGGTCGATGATCTTCACGCTGGGCGCGCTGACGACGGAAGAGATTGAGCGCGATCTGGCGCAGTTCCATCCCGAATGGAAGCCAGCGCAGCGGGCACTGGTGGCGCGGCTTTCCGAAGGCGCAGTGGGATGCGCGCGCGGCTTCGATCTGGCTGCCTACATCGTGGCGCGCGATCATGCGCTGGCGATTTTGAGTTCGGCGCTGCGCGGCGGCGAACATTCGGAGCTGTTCAAGATCACGGAATCGTATCGCCCGGGAGCCGAGGGCAGGGAAAAGACGGAAGAGCTGATTCGGACGCTCTATTCGCTGCTGCGCGATCTGATGTTCATTAATTCGGGCGCGCCGGAACAGATTCGCAACACGGATATTGGCTCAGAATTGAAGCGGCTGGCGGAATCCGCGGATTTCGAATGGATCACGGCGGCGTCGGACCGTCTGGCCGAAGTCGAACGCGGGATGAGAAGAAATCTGCTGCGCTCATTGTCGCTGGACGCCTTCGCGGCCGCACTGGAGAAATAGAACAGAACCGAATCCGGAGCCCACACAGTGCCCATCTCCAAAGCGTTAACGCGCAATTCCAAGTTCTTAGGACTGGCGGTTGCTGCTCTCATTTTTTTCGGTGTTCCGGCAATGCAATCGCAAACTCGCCAGCAGCCCGCAACTACGGGGTTCACGGGCACTGTGCATACGAACGCCGCCATCCAATTCGACGTTTCCTCGCCGTTGGCGTCGCTGATGGCGTCTGGTGATGAAACGACTGAAGACTGTGAAGGAGCCGCGTGCGGCACGTCACCGGGGATTTCGAGTGATGATTCAGACGCTGGCCAGGAAGGACGCCCGGAACCCATTCCTCCTCCGGTTCCTCCTCCAACTCTGAGTCCGAAAGGAATTGTCATCGAGCAAACGTCGGAAGGACCGCGTCCTGCTGCACCTGTGCTTGAGAGCTTCGACGGGCTGGGCGCCGGATTTGCCGGGCCGCAGGGCACGACCACGTTTCGTAGCCCATCAGACAGCAGCCTTGCTGTCGGGTCGGATCACATCTTCCAGATCGTCAACGCCAGACTGGCGATCTATTCCAAGAACGGCAAGAAATATGAGAAGACCGGAACCGTATTGTATGGTGCGGTTCCCACAAAAGCAGTGTGGGCCGGCTTTGGGGGCGTATGTGAAGCGAGGAACAACGGCGATGCGGTAGTTCGCTACGACCAACTTGCGAGCAGATGGCTGATTGTGATGCCTATTTTTTCTCGAATTCCGCCGGGAGAGTTTCCAGAAAAGTCGGGGCTGTCCTCCGGTGAGCCCGTTCCTCCCGGTCAGCTTGCCAAGTCGGGTGAACAGTCTTCCCCTGGCCCTGCTACGGCGCCTCCGGCCAATCCGCCTCAGCCCGCTGCGCCGGCACAGAGGCCGCCCCGGGCGAAAGAGGGAGTTTGGGCCATGTGCTATGCCGTCAGCACTGGGCCGGATCCACTGGGAACGTACTATCGGTACGCTTTTGAGCG
>JASHQK010000366.1 GCA_030039195.1 Candidatus Sulfotelmatobacter sp. | reverse complement strand
TCGAAGTTATCCCGATCGACCTCGATGGGCCTGCGCTTGCCCACGGTGCTCACATCCGAGAGCCTTCGGTTTGTACGGCCGCTGAAGTCCCCTAGAATCGCGATGCGGAACGGTGTTTCCGCTTGCGGGTGCCCGCCGGAATCGTCTCCGCCTGCGCTCAGGTTGACGTTGCCGAAATCGAAGCGTTTGGCCACTGTGGACTCAGAATCGGTGCCGTAGGTTACGCCAAAATCTGATTCCGGGCAAATGCGCGCTTTGTCATTCTCACTATGCATCTGGCGCAGCCGTCCCCGTTTGAGGTAGCATGTACCGCCCCCCAAACTTTCCCCGCATGAATTTCATCCTCCAAGCCGCCGGTCGCACCGACATCGGCCTCGTGCGCAAGAACAACGAGGACAACTTCGGCTACGACGTCCGTCACGGCATTTTCGTAGTTTGCGATGGCATGGGTGGCCAGCAAGCCGGAGAAGTGGCCAGCAAGATCGCCGTCGATACCGTCCTCGACTATTTCCGCAATCCGCCCAGCGCCGCGCCAGTGGCGGGCCGCAGCTTTGAAGGCGTTTCCGAGCGAGCCGCGAACCTGGGGACCGCGATCCAGTTAGCCAATCAGTCGATTCACGATTCTGCGGCCCAGGATCTGAATGCGGCAGGGATGGGGTCAACCATCGTCGCAGTTTCTGTCGAAGGGAATCTGTTTTCGATTGCCAATGTCGGCGACAGCCGCATTTACCTGATCCGCAATCACGAACTCGTGCAGTTAACCCACGATCATTCTCTGGTGATGGAGCAGGTCCGCCGTGGCCTGATGACCTTGGAGGAAGCGGAACATTCCAAGATGCAAAACGTGATCGTGCGCGCTCTCGGGCCCGACGACACCGTTGAGCCCGACCTTGCCGATCACGAATTCTATCCCGAGGATGTGTTATTGCTTTGCAGCGATGGCTTATCGCGTTACGTCAAAGACGAAAAACTGGCTGAAAAAGCGAACCAGGAGTCGCTAGAAAAAGCATGTGAGGATTTGATCGAAGCGGCGAAGGCCGGAGGCAGCGACGACAACATTACGTGTCTGTTGGTCCGCGCGACTCCGCCCTCCTGGAAAGATCGCATCTTTGGCCGCCTCAGTGCGCAGACTAATCCGAAAACTTCCACTTGAGCGGCTATCAGCGCGATAGCATTTCACGCCTCGCTCTGCTCGACGGGACGGACGAATGCGTCCGCTCCTACGGAAGCTAACGTCCTGCGACCTGGCTCACGCACTTCATTCCCTGGAAATCGAAGAAAGGATTCTCCGACCCTGACACCTGCAGTTGGTAGTCGTAGGACTTCTGCTTGCCGTTGGGCAACATGATTGGACGGCCGTTGGTTTCGTTCACCCACTCCAACTTGCCATTGCCCAGGTAATGGGCGCGCGCGACGAAGTGAAACGCCGCCCACGAGCCGCTGAAAGAGTCGAGAGTGTCGCCGCCCTTGCTGGTCACAAAGATGTCCTCGGGAGCGCCGGTCCACACAAACGTTTTCTGCGCGCTCTCGCCCTCGAGCGTGTCGTTGCCGATCTTGACCTTCACGCCTTCCAGATTGCTGGGCAATTGTTTCAGTGTGTAAGAAAGATGTGGAGAGGTTGAACCGGAGGGATAAAGCGTCTCGCTCAACGCTCCGACGCGATTGAGAAAGAGCAAGAAACCTGCCGACGGTTTCACGGGTGCCAATGGGTTCGGCACATAATTCGATCCAACTTTTTGCACCAGCTGCCTGATGTCATCGTTCAGTTTTTTCCATGCACCTCCGTTGGGGCCAAGGACAGAGTAAAGCTCGTCCAGTGATGCCTCCTGCGAGGAATTCGCGTTGAAGGGATATTTAAATGCCACCGCGCCAAACTGCGCACAATATGTTTTGCCCGAGCCATTGGCGATGTCGATCGGCCCTCGCTTCAGTAGTGCGTCGGCATTCTTGATTGGTTCTTCCAGCAAGCGCCTTACTTGTTCTTGATTTCCAAACTGCGAATCCACTGGTACGGCGGTAATGATCGTCGTCACAGAGGTGGACGCATTGCCGGAGGCAGTGGACGCCGCTGCCAGTTGCGTCGGATCGGGGGCGCCCGGACTCTGCGCCAGTTCGTGAATCGCCGCCTGCAGACCGCTCAGAGCCTTGATATAATCTCCGGTTTTTTCCGTGTACCGATCTGGAGGTTTATCCGGCGGACCGGGAGGTTCGACGGCCTCGACCGGCGCGAATGGCGCCTTCACGTCTTGCGGAGCCGCGTCCGCGTTGTGCGAAATGAAATAGAGCAGTTCGAGCAGCGGAGAGGTGGGGCTCGTCAGCTTTTCCAGCTTCTTGTCAGCGTCCGCGTTGCTGGCATAACCGGCGACCGATGAGGTCTTCAGTACCTCGTTCCACTCAGTCACAAAATCGTTGTCATAGCGCTCGGTCAGCTTCTGCCGAAGCACGGCCTGATCCATTTCTTGAGCGTCGATTCTTCCGACGACCCATTCTTCGCCGGTCATATAGAGTGAAGGATTTTTCAACGCATCCTGCACAAACAGAAATCCGCCGCGTGTCAAAGCTCCCTTCACCTTGTGACTGCTAAAAATCACTCCCACAGAATCGGGATATTGTTCGTTGAAACTGACGTCGTGATTGGCTTGCGACGCCTTCGCAAGGAGCTGCACGTAGAAGCGATCGATACCAGTAAACTGTTTCAGATACGCTCTGGCTTGCTCGACCAGCATGCGCGAGTTGCCCATCGAGAAAGGATTTTCCCGGGCGAGTTCAACGCTGTAAAAATCGAACTGCGCGGCTGCCAGATTCTTTCGATCGTCGTCGATGTCGCGTCCGTTAATCCAATGCGCCATCAAAACGGGTGTCAGAAATTCTTTCGTGCTCTTGTCGTGGTCCGTCGGCTCGCTCGTGATCAGGTATGCCTTCAAATCGTCGTAGGCTTTCGAATACGCGTCATTGGGCGCGTTCGCGGTTGGTTTTTCCGGCAAAGCGTTCAAGCTATCGACAACTCGATTCCAGGTTTCGGCAAACAACAACCGGCGGAAACGATCGAAATAAACCCTCTTCGCATTGGGATAGACGCGATCTCCGGCATAGAGTCCCCAGCGCATGCTCAGCGGAGCCCCGTTCTGCTCGTAATCGGAGAGCGTGACTAATTCTTCCCGCAGACGATTAAGTTTTTCGAGATCGCCAATCACTGCCGGCTGCCCTGATGCGCTTTGCAATGCGCTGAGGTCCGAGACTGCGTCTTGCACGCGAGTTTCGAGCGCGCGATTTCGGAAGAACGAAATCGAAAAGCCCGTCAGGCAAACCAAAGCGACGAAAACGGCACTGGCCAGCGCCACACGACGCAACAGGTTCACGCGTGAACTTGATCCGCTGGCCGCCAGCGCAACGCGGTCCTTCACTAACACATCATTAAAGAGCCCGGTCAGAAATACCCATTGCGGTATGCGGCGAGGTCCGCTGCGTACGGCTACAGGGGCCCGTTGCACCTGCGCCTCGACCCCACGAAAAATCTGCGTCGCGCCCCCGTGCAAATCGGTCTCTTGAGCCTCGATCGCAACCGCGCGCGCCGCAACTACGTCGTCCACTACAATCGGCCGCACTCCCGTGAAATAAAAACCGCGTAGAAAAGGATTCGATCCCAGATGGCTCGGACGGCCCAGATCCACTAGAAACTGAACAATCAGCGTGCGCAGCTTATTCAGTTCTCTGGGGAATTCATAAATTGCCGGCAGTTTTTCGGATTCGTGCTCGCGAGGCAGCAGCGCAATCCGGCGCTCCGCCAGAGAATAGAAGATCTCATCGAAAGCCTTACTGAGCCGCCGCGTTTCTTCATCGGCATAAACGCCCGCGCTGAGCGATCGCAGAGGCAAAGTGGCGCCGAGCACTTCGTTGATTTCATCTTTCGTCATCCCGCGCACAAACTCACTGAAAAATGAAATCCGGTCTGTTCTTGTGAACAGCACATACACGGGAAAACTGATTCCGGAAGACTGCGAAATTTCCTGCAGCCGCATGGAAAGTCGGCGCGCAGCCGAGATTACCGTCTCACTCGCTCCCGATTGCAGAAACGTCTCGCAATCGAAGCACACCAGCGCGGCTCGGGGTGCTTGCGCGCGTTTGCCAAAAGCGGAGGAAAACCGCACCGGCTGGAGCAATTTCACCAACCGCTTCCATCGCGCCCCTTGCCCCATCAACTCGCCGGCAGGATCGACGAAAATCGCCTGCCGCGTGTACCAGAGGTTGGCTGCCGTGGTCGGAACTACGTCGTTGTCGCGATAGACTTGTCCGGCCAGCAACTCAGGGTCGAGAGCGGAGTGGACCAGGACGGTGGTTTTTGTGGATCCGGAATCCCCCAGAACAAACACCAGCGGAAGGCTAACCAGATTCGTGCCGCGCCCCAGCGTAGAGTGTTTCAGCCGCTGCACTGCCGCGCGAACCAGTGCATCAATTTCGTCAGAGTCGGCCGACTGCGGCGCATCTTCCGCTTCAGCCTCTTTCGCTTTCTTTACCGTGTACTGATACCAAAGAACAACCGCCGCGCCGATCAACCCTAACAACGCCAGTACGCCACGCAGCACCCACACGTCGGAACCATGCACTGGCAGCCACAGCCCGAGCAGCCAAACCAGCACCAGATAGATCAGCAGCACCAGAAGGGTGACCCAGTACATCCCCATCTCCCTATCGCAAGATCCCGGCTGCCAGCGCCGCCAGCGACGATGCCCCCGACATCAGCACAAACTTGAAAGCCACAAACGAAACCAGGGCCACGATCGCTGCCGCGATCGCAGTGCGCCCGAGAATCCGGCTCCAGCGGTCCGAGTGTGTCACCCGCACGGCATCGGCCGGAATGGCTCCACGCGGCGACAATGGACCAATGGGCCCGCGAATGCGCCGAATCTTTTCCTGGGTCGCCATCATGATCGATCGCAGATCTCCGCCGGCGGCATAGCGTCCCTTGAAGCCCAGCAGCAAGCACAAGCAATAGACTTCCAGCAGGTCGGCCGTTTCCGGTGAATCGTTGCGGCTCAGGGCCTTCTGCAATTCCTGAAAGAAAATCTCACCGGCCAGTTGATGCCCGAACAGTTCGGCTTGCAAGGGAAGTCGCGGCCAGTTGGCAAACACCGGATTGCCGGAACTCAACACGGATTCGTCGAGAAAAGCCACGACCGCAAACACGACCTGCCGGACATCTTCGGCATTGCAGCCGTGGCTCCGGGCTTCGTGCTCAGCGACCCGCAAGCCTTGCCGCATTTGCGCTCGAAACGCATCCGCATCCTGCACCGCTTGCCGGTTGTAGCGCAGCCTCACCACGGCGGTGAAGACTTCCTGAAATCCCAAAGCGAGATTCCACCCGCGCCGGTCCATAGCAGGACTCGACCCGCGATAACTTCCCAGAGGTGTGACCTGTGTCGATCCCATGTCAGCCCTCGAGCAAAACAATCAGTTCAATTTCCGGCGACGGCAGTTCGCCCGGAACGTACACTCCCACCTTTGACGTTCGCATGATGTGTTCCCAGCACGGGCCACTGCGCGTGATCACGAAATACTGAGCATCGACTCTCGCCGCCACGGCTGCGGGCGGAACTTGCATGTGAGTCAAGGTCAGACCCGGCAGCGCGCGCTTCACCAGTTCCGGCACGAACTGCGCCGAGCACACTTTCACAAATTGCAGCGTTCTCGAAATAACGTCCGCTTCGCCGATCGGCGAGCGCAAACCAAGAATCCATCGCGATCGCGCCAGGCAGCGCTGATCGCGAATCTCGCCTTCGTAGAAATACCGCGCCGCCGCCTGCAGCGGAATCACGACCGCCTGCGAAGGAACAATAATCTCCAGATGCTGAAGAATATGCTCTTCCAACTGCGTGAATCCCGGGCCCGGATCGTAATGGTTGTACGCCGGCAGCGACCGCGGATTGCTCTCCAGACTGAACGTGCACAGCGCGCCTGCCAGTCGCGACATCTCGCGGAAAAGTTCCTCCGGGTGCCGATGTTTCGCCAGCAGAATATGCCGCAACGGAGTCAAGTTGGAATTGATGGCATGCAGAAACCAGAACTGCGCCACTTGCCGCGGCGACATTCCCGTCTGAAATTTTCCACTCGATTGCTGTTCTTGAGTAACGACCGCGCTCTTCTCCTCAAGAATTTCCACCAGCCGTTGCAGCATGCAGGTGAGGCGCTCATTCGAGCTCAGGCGCAGGCAGGGCGGTACATGAGTGGGATCGTAAACGAAATGCCCGGACTGATCTCGGGTAACGCGAGCAATCGGCAAGGTCAGCAGATTCCCAGCGTCTTCTCCCATCACGACAGTCCGGATGTTCTTGCGGGCGATCTGCACCGGTTTGACGTCCTGCCCGGTATTCTCGTCATGCACCAGTTCGGTCGTGCCCGTGTAGCGGACATTGCCGGTGGGTAGCGGATCGAGATCGCAATTTTGCTGGCCCGCTTGCCATCGCGGAATTGCCAGCGCCACCGTCAAACTCTCCGTCGTCGGCAGAAACTCCTCGGCAATATTGCGCGGCTCGGGGCGAGCGTCGCATTCGGGAATGTCGAACGCCAGTCCATCCTGAAACATGCCGCGCGCTTCGAGCAGACTCACCGTTCCGTTGCGCAAGGCGTCGGTATCGAGTTGGCAGGCTGCCAGGCCATAAGCATGATTCCACAGGCTGGTCGTGGCGAACTGGAAAGCTTCTTCAAAGTAGCGGTTCTGAGCCTGAAAATGTTGCGGCGCCAGATACATGCCTTCCGCCCACACTACTCTGGACAGCAACTTCATCCTGCCTCACCTGGTCCTTGGGGGGATTTGCTGTGAATGCGCGCGGCTGCCGGCAACACCCGAGGGTCGCGGTCACACGTCGCGTCTGGCCAGCGATGCTAGGCGGATCGCGCTTGGTTGTCAAGAAACTCCGAACCCCGGTAGCAGCCTAAATTCACTAACCATCAAGGGACCGACGAAATACCAAGCATGGAAAACGATGGCCTTTTCCTTCGTGCTCCCTGTGGTTAATCAGGACGCCGCCCGAACTCCATCCCCGTCCCCAGTTCCACTGCCTTCCCAATCGCCAGTCGCGTGTTATAGTTCCTCGTTCAAAATCGGAGTGCCATGTCCGATCCCCTTCGCCCCATGTCGACGGGAGAGTTGCTGGATCGCACATTTGTGCTCTACCGGAAGAATTTTGTCTTATTCGTTGGCATCGCGGCCGTTACGCATGCCATCAATCTTGCCTATCAACTTCTGACCATCCAATCTTCACCGATGCTCCATCGCGGTCGATTCGGATTTTCCTATTACGCCGGCCTCGGCTTGGCATGGGCGTTCGCTGTCGTGGTGGTCACCGTTTCCCAGGCGGCCACGGTGAAGGCAGTCGCCGCCGTTCATCTGAATCGGTCCACGTCGGTCTGGGCGGCGTACCGCGATTTGGGAAAACGCATCATCAGCGTCTTCGGCGTGTTAGCACTCGTCCTGCTTCTTTGCGGCCTCATCACGGGGATAATTGTGGTGATTCTGATCATGCTTATGGGAGTTCTGCTAGTGGGCCTTCATTACGGAGGCGCCCCATCCATGGCCGCAAACGTGGTGTTGGCCTTGATATTTCTGGCCGTGGCGTTCGCCGCGTTTGTCGCTGTTTATGTCCGCTACGCGCTGGCCACGCAAGCCTGCGTCGTCGAGGGCCTCAGGGCGTGGGCGGCAATGAAGCGCAGCGTCTCTCTTTCCAAAGAGCATCGCTGGCGGATCGCGATCATCTACTCGTTGCTGGTAATTTTTGTCTCGACCGTGGCTTGGACCCTGTCATGGGCGGCGCGCAGCGCGGTCTTTCCATTTCACAGCCGCCTCGTCTCGGCGATCGTGGTCGCCGTCACCGGCTTTCTAAGCGGGACTCTGACGGCACCGTTGATCACCATCGCCATGTCTCTTCTTTATTACGACGAGCGCGTGCGCAAGGAAGCCTTCGATCTGCACGTGATGATGGCCAACTTAGACATTCCGGCTGAAACCGCAACCCTTCCGGCATCACTGTGAACCTCTCGAAAGTCGTGCTATAGTGTCCGCGAATTTTCGGGGAGTTTTCCATGAACGAACCCCTCCGCCCCATGTCCGTCGGCCAACTGATGGACCGTACCTTCAGTCTCTATCGCAACAACTTCATTCTCTTTGTCGGCATCGCCGCTCTGGGTCCTGCTGCCTATCTTGTTTTCCAGCTACTCACGATTGGTTCCGCGGCCCTTCCCGGTGTTGCTCCAAGACACACGGGAGCGGCATTCGCATCCTTGGGAATCGGTATGCTCGTCGGAATTTTCGTGATGCTGGCCGGCATGGCTATCTCGCAAGCCGCCACGGTCAAAGCGGTCGCGGCGGTCCACCTTGGCCGGACCATAACCATTGGCGGGGCGTACAAGGCTCTGCGCGGGCGCATTGGACGCGTGCTGGCGGTCTTCGCCCTGGTGATCTTGCTGGTTGGGGTAGCAGTGATGGTCGTTGTTATGTTGGCCGGCATAATCGGAGGTGTTGCGTTCGTCGGCGGAGCGCGAGCCGGCACAGGCGGAGCCATCCTTGGAGGCTTGGTCGCAATCGTCGCAGTTGCCGTCGGCGCGACGCTGGCCATCACAATCTACGTCCGCTACTCACTCGCCATTCAGGCGTGTGTTGTGGAGGATCTGGGTCCGGTCGCTTCTCTGAAGCGCAGTGCCGTACTCTCCAAAGGCGCCCGCAGCCGCGTCCTGACCATCTACTTTGTCTTCTTTGTCCTTTCCCTGATCGTCAGCGTGTTGCTGGGCGGCACAGCGGGAGGGCTCGGCGCCCTCCTGCACAAGCCAATCATTGCGCTGATCATGGTCTATCTCGCTAGTTTCATCTCCGGTTCGCTGACCGGCCCTCTGGCCACGATCGGAATTTCGCTTCTTTATTATGATGAGCGAGTGCGCAAGGAAGCCTTCGATCTGCAACTGATGATGTCGAGCCTGGATGCTCCCACTCCGTCAATCGCGGCCCCGCTTCAGGCATGAAACCGCTTCAGTTCGCCACGATCGCCGCACTCTTTCTTCTGCTCGGCGTGGGCTGGTCTATGGACCGCCCGGCGCGAACGATTGCGCAATTTGCTGATCAACTCCAGACCTACGAAAACAAAATCAACGAGGCCAAATCAGCTGCGCAGAAGATTCCCGCGCTTCGAGATTCGATTCCCGATGCCATCGAGGTTCAAACCTCGCGGCGCGATTTCAAAGTCGAGACGAAATTTCTGCGAGATGCTCTCAACGATTCGCTGACCGAGAAGCCAGACGCCAGAGCGAGAACTCTGTCTGACCTGAGTGACCGGGTGCACAGAATGCACGCCGAGGTTGCGCTTTATGAACAGCCCGATCCCGTCGATGATGCCATGCGAACCAGATTGGACCGAATTCTCTCAGCGCGCGAGTTCAACCGCGTTCGCGGGCCGTCGACCTTGGAACTGTTCCGGCAGCGAGTCGGCGCCTGGATTCTCAAGCAGCTTCGCAAGCTCAATCCCAAAATTCCGGATCTTGCCAATTCCGGCTATATTTTTGTCTGGATCGTCATTGCTCTGGCGACTGCCGTGGCGGGTATTTGGCTTTACCGCCTCTCGCGGCAAAATCTGATCAGCGGCAAGCGCGAGATTCTTCCTTTCCTACCTGCTTCGCGAAGCTGGCACGAGTGGCTCGCAGAAGCCCGCGAGCAAGCTGCGCAACGCAAGTGGCGAGATGCAATTCACCTGGGATTCTGGGCCGCGGTTTCGTGCCTGGAAGCCGAAGGCGTCTGGGCGCCGAACAAGGCGCGCACGCCACGCGAGTATCTGCAGGCGATTCCAGACTCCAGCCAAGCCAAGCAGCCTTTCTCATCGCTCACGCGCACATTCGAAGCGAGCTGGTACGGCGCCCGCATGACCACCGAAACCGACTTCGCCCAATTCGCCGCCCACCTGGAGAGCCTGGGATGCCGCTGACCTTCGGCGAAAAACGCGGATTCCTCGTGCTCGGCCTCGCTCTGCTCGGGCTCATGTGCCTGGTCGCCTGGCTCAATTCCGAAAATCGCGATCAGGGCGAAGGGCATCCGTCCAGCTACTCAGTGCTAAGAAACGGTGGCAAGGCCGCGTTCCTGCTGTTGCAGCAGAGCGGATATCCTGTCGAACGTTGGGAGAAATCGCCATCGCAACTTCCCGTCGATGCAGAGAACGTCACGCTGATCATTGCCGGGCCCGAGTCTTATCCGCGGCAGGAAGAGTACAGCGCGATCGTTCGCTTTCTGGATCGTGGCGGCCGCGTGCTGGTCGCGGGCGCGTCGCCCGAGAACTTCGTCCCGCAATCGTCGGCAGAATTCGGCGATGCGCGCGTCGACGGAGCAGAGTGCAAGCCGGTGGCTCTGACTCAGCTCACGCGTGGGGGCCCGATCTCTCAGGATGGCGACCTATGGTGGGACTACTCCGACGCCGCCGTCGTGCATTTTCAAGACAAAGACGGCAAGCCGGTTGTCATTTCTTATGCTGTCAGCAAAGGCGAAGTCATCTGGTGGGCCAGCGCGCTTCCGCTGACCAACGCCGGCATTCGCGAACATGGAAACCTGAGTTTGCTGCTGAACTCCGTCTCCAGCAGCAACCGCATTTTGTGGGATGAGTACTATCATCGGGAGCATACTTACTCAGCCGGTCACCACGAGAATCCCGCGAAATTGTGGGCTCTCGCGCAAATCGCATTCTTCGGAATTCTGCTGGTTCTTACGTTTTCTCGCCGGAGCGGGCCGCTCGTGCCGTTGATGCGCGAGTCTCGCCTGTCTCCGCTGGAGTTCGTTGAAACGTTGGGCAACGTCTTTCAGCGCGCCCGCGGCACGCAGGTCGCGGTCGAAATTGCCCTCAATCGTCTGCAGCAAATGGCAGCGCGGAGACTGGGAATTCGCGGAAATTCCGCGCCGCAGGAGATCGTGCTGGCAATGTCGCAACACGGATTGAAGCTTCCCGCTGACGTTGCGGCGCTGGTTGAAGGAGCCGGCGATGCGGCGAGCGATCCGGAGCTTTCCGAGAAGCAAGCCCTTCATTCTGTGCGGGCGCTGAATCAGGCAATGCGGATGCTCGATCCGGCAACCATCGAAGCCGAAAGGAAATGACCGAGAATGCAAGCGATTACCAGATTAGTAACCCATGGCCGGAAGGAATTGGCGAAAGTGATTGTGGGTCAGAGTGAATTGATCGATGGCACGCTGATCGCTCTCTTGTGCGGAGGTCATGCGCTCATCGAAGGCGTGCCGGGGCTGGGAAAAACCCTGAGCGTCAAGGTGCTGGCGCGCGCTCTGAATGTCACTTTCCAGCGTGTGCAGTGCACCTCAGACCTTATGCCCGCGGACCTGCTGGGCACGAACATTCTCAACTTGCAGACTGGAACGTTTTCCCTCCATCGCGGCCCCATGTTCACCGATCTTCTTCTAGTCGACGAGGTCAACCGCATGCCGCCGCGCACTCAGGCATCGCTGCTGGAGTCGATGGAGGAGCGGCAGGTCACGATCGACGGCACGCGGCACTCGCTCTCGCCTTTATTTACAGTCCTTGCGACTCAGAATCCGGTCGAATTCGAAGGCACGTATCCCTTGCCGGAAGCGCAACTGGATCGATTCCTTCTCAAAATCAAGATTGGATATCCCTCGGCAACCGAAGAACTGGAAATCCTCCAGAAACATAACTCGCAACTGCCAGTCTCCACCGATGCCCTGGAAATTACGCCGATCGATCAGGAGACGCTGCAGCAGGCGCAGGGCGAACTGCGAGACCTGCGGCTCGAGCCGTCGTTGCTCGGCTACATCTCGGAAATCGCACGCCGGACGCGCAATTGGCCTTCGGTCTCACTGGGCGCCAGTCCGCGAGCCGCGATCAGTTTGATGCTCGTTGCGAAGGCGCTGGCCGCACTCGCCGATCGCGACTACGTTATTCCCGATGACGTCAAGGCTGCCGTATTGCCGGCGATGAGGCACCGCATCGTGCTGCGTCCGGAAGCGGAGTTGGAAGGCCTTGATACCGATCGCGTTTTGACCGACGTACTGGCTGCGGTTGAGGTGCCGAAGTGAGCATTCCGCGTCCCATGGAGCCGCCCTCGGTCGAAGCCGCTGGACGGCCTCGCGGCAAGATTCCCGGCGGCGCGGGCCCGCGCTTTGTCTTGCTCGCCGCGGTTGGCCTCGCCTGGACCGTCCCTGCCTTTTGGAATCACAATTTCCTCTATGCCATGCTGCTCTGGGATCTCCTCTTGCTGCTCGGTTTCGCGGTGGACTGGTTTCGCCTGCCGCATCCGCAGCAGCTCACGATTCGCCGGCAATGGCTGAGTCCGCTCTCCATGGGAGTGAATTCCCGCTTCACGATTTCTGTTGCCAATCCTTCCGCGCTCGATCTTCGCCTTCAACTCTTCGACGATCTGCCGTCCTCGACATGGCATGAGATCAAGCCGGTGGCGTTGACGCTTCCTGGCCGATCTACGCAATCTGCGACGCTCACTTACACTCCGGGTCGCCGAGGCGATCTGAAAACCGGAAAAGTCTTTCTTCGCTATCAATCGGTATTTCAGATGGCCGAACGATGGGCCGTTGCCGATCTTGAGCAAACCGTGCGCGTCTATCCGAATTTCGAGCATGCGCGGAAGAACGCCGTCTATCTGGCGCGCAGCCGTCAAATCGAATTGCAGATGAGAATGATGCGCCTGCGCGGCCTGGGCTCCGATTTCGAGAGCCTGCGCGAATATCGCGAGGGAGACGAATTGCGCAACGTCTGCTGGACGGCCTCCGCGCGCCGGGGAAAGCTGGTCTCAAGGACCTTTCAGGTTGAGCGCAGCCAGGCGGTGTGGATCGTGCTCGATTGCGGGCGACTCATGCGCGCCAAGACCGCGGGCTACAGCAAGCTTGATCGCGCCGTCGATGCGGCGCTCTGCCTGACTCAGCTGGCGCTCTATTCCGGCGATCGCGTCGGCCTGCTCGCCTACGGCCGCTCGGTGAATCATCGCGTTGTGCCCGGCCGTGGCGCCACGCAGATGCGCCATATCGTGGAACAACTGGCTTCAATCCACGAAGAGGTCCCAGAGGCCGACCATGTCCGCGCCGCGGCGAGTTTGCTGACCTTGCAAAAACAGCGCGGCCTGGTCATCTGGATCTCCGATCTCGCGGAAACCTCGATGACGCCGGAAGTGATCGAAGCCGCCGGGCAGATGCTCTCGCGGCACCTGCTGCTATTCACGATCATTGCGCAACCGGAGCTGCGGTTGCAGGCGCGGCAGAGCCCGGCTTCCGGAGCGGACATGTATCAAGTCGTTGCCGCGCAGGAGATGGTCTATCGCCGTGAAATACTGCTGGGACGCCTGCGACAACGCGGTGCGCTCTGCCTGGAAGTCGAGCCTTCGCATATCTCGACGGCGATCCTCAATCAATATCTCTCGGTCAAGGAACGCAACCTTATTTAGATTGCCTTTGTCGTGACCGCAGCCTGGTTGCTTCGTGACATTCCCCACAGGTAGGCAATCAGCAGCGTGAACAGCGCCGCCGCGGCCATGAACTTCCAGTGAGCCGGCGTGCTCGAGGGTGAGAAGAAGGCTTCGATGGTGCCGGCAACAATCAGCATGGGAATCACTCCCACCAGCAGACGTACCGCGTCTGTGCCGCCGGTGGCGAGAGAATCGCGGCGCGAAAGTATGCCGGGAAACAGGAGCGCCTGGGCGAGCCGTAGGCCCGCGCCTCCGGCAATGAAGATCGCGGGAAGTTCAAGAACTCCGTGAGGAGCAACAAAGCTCCACAGCGAAATGCTCATGCCCGAGAGTCCGCAAGCCACGCCAATTACTCCGATCATCATGCCGTTGAAAAAAAGCAGATAGAGCGTGCCCAAGCCTGCGGTGATTCCGGCTGCAAACGCCATGAACGAAACCGAAAGGTTGTTGGTCATGATCGCGCTCGAGGCCTGCGGCTTCACCGCGACAACCGAGTGCGTCCACATCTCGTGGTGCTCGATGCTCGAAACAATATTGCTGGGCAAGAACTCGCGCATGTAGTCGGGATCGGAAATCGTCAGCAGACTTCCGGCAATGGCGCCGAGCAGGAAGATTGCGGTCGCCGCCGCCGTATACGGGAGAAAACGCCGGAAGATCGAGGGATACTCCCGCGTGTAAAACTGCCAGATCCCGCCCACACTCTTCTTCTGGCCGGAGTAGATCGCGTTATGGGCGCGGCCCAGGAGCTGATTCAGGTAGCGAGATTGCTGGAGGCTCGCCGGGTCTCCGCGCACAGCGGAGAGATCGGTAGCCGTCTGCCGATACAGCAAACCAAGTTCGCGAAGTTCGCTGCGGCTGAGCGCATGAAAACCTTGCTTTTTCACCCGCTCCAACAGAGACTCTAGTTTCTCCCAATACGGCTGGCGCTTCCTAATCCAGGATACGGAGATCATCGTTGGACCCGAGTGAAAAGCTTACCATTGAAACTCCGGAACAAATTGCTCTGGAGTTTCCCCTGGCCGGAGTCGGCAGCCGCGGACTGGCCCTGTGCGTGGATACGCTGATCCAGTTGCTCGCAGCCCTGGTGGTCGTCATCATCCTGCTGTTGACGGTGCCTGACCTCAACCGCACGTGGACCAACGCGCGCAACTGGGAACTCGCTATTGCCTGGTTCCTGCTCTTCTGCCTTTATTGGGGATATTTCGCCGTCTTCGAGATTCTGTGGAACGGGCAGACTCCGGGAAAGCGGCAAGCGAAGATTCGCGTCATCAGCGCCAGTGGGCGGCCGATCACAACGTTTGAAGGCATCGGACGCAATGTGATGCGCGCCATTGATTCGCTTGGCCTCTATGCGGTGGGGTGCATCGTTTGCGCGATCGATAAGAAGAACCGCCGCCTCGGCGACATGGTCGCCGGAACCGTGGTTGTGCACGAAGTCGAGGAGGTCGGCGTTTCCTATTGGTATGGGCAGGAAAAACAAGCAGCCGCGACACCCGTGAGCCTGCCTGCCAGCGCGCTTACTCCGCAGGAGTTTCAGTTGATCGAGACATTTCTGTCGCGGCGTCTCGACATTCCCAATCTGCAGCGCTTGCAGTCCGCGCAAATGATCGCCGATCGCATCGGAGATCGCCTGCAGGTTGCTAAGACGGATCGGCCGGTGGACGAAGCGTTTCTGGAAGAAGTCTCGCGCAAATACCGCGACACCGCCGGACGATAGGCGCGTCCGTGCGAGCGCGCAATAGCTTTGAAAAGCGCGATACGGTGCGGCGAATCGTAGCCGAAACGGGCAAATCCCGCACCATTGGGCGATGCCGCTCGACTTTCGGGCCATTTTCTTCTGAAGCACTATTACCTTAGTGTCGACTTTACGGCGCAGGCATATTCGAGTTGGAACGGAATAGTTCCGTGCCTCCCCCGCTAGCCCGCAATGCCAGTCCGGCATCATTGGCTGAGCCTCATGCCGGATTGCGATGCGTTCGAACCGAGGGGAAGGAGAAGTCGAAAGAAATGTCGGAGGGGATCGTTCGCTGTCCCTACTGCGTGCTGGGCGGGGAGTTCCGTCGCATGCTCCCGCGATCCAGGAACTGCTTTATCTGTCTGAGCTGTGGTCATCGGACGACCGTGGGAGCCTCCAGCCTGAAGTGCGCCTGTCCGAAGTGCCAGCGGATGGATGTGATCGCTCACCGTTGCCGCAGCGCGGAGCCGCTGCGCAAGCGTCTGCCACCGAATCTCCTGATGCGCTAGGAGATGATGCGCTAGGAGATGATGCGTTAATAAGCTTGGCCGGATCGGCATGCAATTGGGGTCAGCTGGGATAGTCTCTGGATTGCGCGATCCACTCGTTGGTTTCCTTTTCCGACGCGCCGGCCTTCCTTAGATACGAGCGCATTTCGGCTTCCGACATCGATTCGGACGTGCTGGTGATCGTGCTTTGCGCGAAATCGATTCCCACCACGATGAACGTCTCGGGCTTTGTGCCCTTCACTTTGATCACGCGATATTTCGTGGCCATCGGTTCTCCTTGCGTTTCGTTCGCGGGCTGACCAGGGCGTGTGAAATACAGACCTCAATTTTTAAACACGCTTTTCCTAGATTATTGATTAGAAGTGGGTTAATCGGAGTAGATTTCGCCGTAATTCGCCAAAATCCTGAATCTACAGATTTTATAAGTAAATTCTTTGAAATCAGCGGATTGGGAATGGTTTCAGAGATGATGAAGGCTGTTCCAGCCGCGGGTTCTCGAGACCATGCGAGCATGAAACTGTATTGTCCTCTTTCCATATCCTCGGTCAAGGTTATGGCGTCACAAGGGGAAAAGAAAGCTGTGGAAAAATTCGGAACTCCGAGGATCACCTCTTAAGCGAAGCTTGGCCGTCCTGGTGTCGAAGTCCTGTGATCCCCACCCATCGAACTGCGCGATGGGTGGGGCAGCCGACTCCGTGGTGATTCATTTAGGGCAAAGCTGGGCCAGTCCGTGCCCCATCCTAGCCGCGTTTTGTGCGGCTAGGATGGAGAAGTTGACACTGATGGTTAGTAGTAAATCCTGACGACATAGTTACCATCTATGCTCGTGGTGGCACTGCTCCGCGTGATCGCCAGCGTTCCGGTCGCCGCGTCGGATATTTTCAGCGATGAAATTACTGTGGCTG
>JASHQK010000365.1 GCA_030039195.1 Candidatus Sulfotelmatobacter sp. | reverse complement strand
ACTTACGGCAGGATCAGTTGTCCAAACGATGCCGCAGGGTGTGCCGCAGAATGTGCCGTACGCTTCGAGCCGGTATGCGCCAATACAGGCTTTTTCGCTACTTCAACAAAGTGCTTCCGTGCGGGCTAGGTTGTGGGCAAGTCGATGAATTCAGATGGTGATCGGTGCTGATGAACCCGCTGAGGTGCGACAACTCTTAATCAGTGGGCGTTTTTGCTGGTAATGCTCAGCATCGATGCGCATGAGATGAAGCGGCGGGAGGGTTACAAGGGCTACGTCATTGTGGCGCGATCACACGAGCTACAGGACTGCGGATTCTCGGCTGAGTTTTCCATCGAGGAGCACGATGCTGACGGGGCCATGGGGAAACCGAGTTCTATTTGCCCAAATCATTTCCCTACGCAGGAGTCCGCAATCGACGCAGGAATTCAAGCTGGACGCCAGAAGATCGACGCGGGCTTCGAGCGGGGATCGACCAGCGCGAGTGCATGAAGGGGAAGTCTCTCTAACAGCTTTCTAACGTTTTCTCCGATTTCTAACAGAAGTTGAGTCGCTAAAAAGCTCAAGAATTGTGCAAAAACGGCGTTTGTGCTTGCCATTGACGAGCTAACTGTTTTACCTTCAATACCGCGAAAATCGGGGTGTTGAGAGAGAACCGTCCTACCTGAGGAGCCATTCTTTATGCCCCGATTTTCCAACCGCTTACGTTGAATCCTAAAATTTTCTATTGCTTTTAGTCATAGCCGCATTCTTGGACCGGTTTGTGCTTTTGATGTTGCTTGCATTCTTGATCCGGGAAATTGTTGTCGGGGGATTGAGAGCTGTTCGGGGATTGGCAACTGCCCTTACTCTGGGCTGCGTTGCAAGCGGTTACTCACATCCGAACGCCTGCAGATTCCGCAACAGGTCGGCGGCTTCTTTGTTTCCTTTATCCGCGGCGGCGTCAAGCAAGATGCGTCCTTGATCGCAGCTTTTTTGGACGCCGTCACCGTGTAGATACAATCCTGCCAGCAGAAGCGTCGCGTGCGTATTCTGTTTTTCTACCGCTTTCCAGAGCCACACCGCCGCCTGCGAAGTGTCACGCTCTTTCCCGTTTAATAGACTGAGCGCCTGGGCAAGGTCCGCGTTTCCATTGACTGATGGGGTCGCAGCATCGTTCGGAGTCGCCGGAGTGCTGTTGGCTGCCGGCGTCGACGGTTGTTTGTTCGCGGCTTTCAAATTCGCCGCGACGGTTGGTGCCGGAGGTGTTTGTGTCGCCGGGGTTGGAGCCGGAGCGCTATCGGGGTTTACTGCGGCGGGCGGAGCCTGCGCGGGGAATGCAGATTTTCCCGGCGCCGATTGGCCGCCGCGCCACGCCATGTAAGCGAGACCTGCCACAATGAGCGCCAGGGCTACGCCGATAGGAACGCGATAAGAACGCTGGAACGGAGCGGCATCTCGCTGTTCCTCCCGCGCCAGGGAGCGAGTTGCATTTTGTGAGCGGTTTTCGATGGATTCGTCCCGGCCCGGAATGGTGAGATCGCTCAGGTGGAGAAAGGAACCGAACTGCGGAGCGGGACTCACTGTTTCCGCGCGCGCGAGATGTGGCTCGCGCTCGGGTGGCTTGGCGTCTTCCACACAGTTCGCCGCGATCGCGGCCAGCGGCGCCCCACATTCTCCACAGAATCTTTGCTCCGCTTCGTTTTCAAATCCGCAGCCGCGGCAGGTCACGAGCCGGCCCTGGTTTGAAACGATTCTCGGACGGCGCAAACCGCTTCGCGCCTGAACTAACGGCGCAGGATTGGCTTCTGTTCCTCCGCTTTCCAGTTCGCGGAGCAGATGCAGCACGGCCTCGTCGCGCCTTTCCGGCGGGTTGGTGAAATAAACCTCCGCCCACCGACCCAGATGCTTGTTCAAAACCGGATTGAGCAGCGGGTTCAATTCCGCTGGGGGCAAGGTGCCAGCTTTTCCGGGCTGATCGCCGTTAGGAGCCAAAAAACTTCCTCCTGAGAATGCTCAATCTGACAGGGGCTGGTTGTTGAATATGATTTCACCCGCTACCAAGAGGTTGTCAAGGCTGAACTGTAGGCAGCGGAAGGAAGGCAGGGTATCCCGAGGATTTAATCGCAAGCCTTGCGGGAGGCAGGTTCAATCTGGTCCAGCTGAGCGTCCCGTTGCGAGGTGATCCTGCCTTTCGCGGTCTTGCCGTAGAGGTCGGCGCCGGGGCAGTAATACAGGGCAGTTTGCTCATCGACCCAGACTTGCGTGTTGGGATTTCCCTTAGACACGGGCGCGTCCGGCGGGTCGGCGAGGCCAAGTTTGATGAGCATCTTATCGAACAGCGAGAGATCCGTATAAACGCTGTGATGGCTGGTGGCAGCGGGAGCGGAGGGATTGGTTGCCGGTCTGTCGGACCAGATTCCCCAGCGAATAACGCACGCGACCAGAATGATGGCGAGCGCCAGGTAGACGTCGCCTCGCCTTACCTTGAGGAAACGGAAGAAGGCGTTGTTCCGGTTCTCGCGGGCGACGCGTTCCAGGAATTCGAGTGCGGCCGCGGCCGACGTCCAGTTCGGTCTCGGCATGGTGGGCACGATCGCGGTGCTGGTCGAAGCTCCCGGCGCGGGATTTTCCTCAGACCGAGTTTCATCATGGTTGCTCGAGGATTCGACATTGGCAGGCTGCACCTGCGGCATCAGTGCCTTGGCGGTCTCAGCCCGCCGGCGGAGATCGACTGCGAGCTGCTTTCCGGAAGCGGACAATGTAAATAAATTCGGCAGTTCCGGCCCTGCGGTCTCGCTAAGATCTTCGGGCGTAAATGTCTCAAAAGCGCCTGCGGAACCGTGGGGATGCGACGCCCCATTGCCCGGATTGCGCGCGTTCTTGTTTTTCTCCTCCTGCATCTGCCACAGCAGTGCGACCTTGCTCTGCATCGTGGGAGCTTCGGACTCGCGATGGCGAGGCATCCCGCATTTTCCGCAAAACTGTTCGTCACTGACCAGTTCGTGGCCACACTTTCCGCAGAGATCCGCTCCGTTGCCTGCGGCGCCCCCCGGCGGAGCAACGGCAGCCGCCAGGTTCTGACGTGCTGCAAACCCGTCCGGCCGTGGTGGTTCGACCAGAGCTTCCAGATTGGGCTTTAATTTCTCCAGGGCATTGCGCATAGCTGCGCGTTCTGCTGCCAGCGACTTCTTGGAGGCTTGTCCTTCAGTGCGAGCCAGCACCTCACCTGCCAACCCTGCCATCAGTTGACAGGCGTGAACGTCGGGCTCGGTGAAGGATTGCGGGCTTGCATAATAGAGTTCCAGAGCCCCGGCAACCGAACCCGCGTCATAGACGGGTGCCGCAATCAAAGATTCAATGCCGCGCCGCGCGCACTCTTCCGCATCCACCAGAAATTCCAGATTCACGCTGCCGCAACGAATCACCTGGCCGATGCGCAGGCAGGCGGAGCACAGTGCCTTCTCCATTAGAACTTCGCTGCCGATCGCGAGGGCCATTGAGCCGGCAGCCGCGCGATACCGTACCTTGCCGTTTTCGAGAATGCCGACGCTCGCGCCTCCTGCTTGCGCGACCTGCATCGCCCGCTCCGCGATCACTGCCATGGCGTGTTCGAGATCCAGGTGTTCTGCCTGAATCTGCTGCTGCGTCTCGACAATCTGACCCAGCACCGCCCTGAAATCCGGTGGGGCTGCCGGTTTCGGCGGCATGCCTGACGGCACAGTTTTGACTGCTGCGATTGGCGGGAGCGACGACGGGGACAGTGCCGGCTCTTTCGCAGAGTTAGCCGGTGCGGAATTGCGGAGGGCGGTCTCGCGCTCTTGTTGCTGACGCCGCTCGCGGTTGTGCTCTTGCAAGACGTACGCCGCCTCCAGCACTCTGGCAAGTGTTTGCTCGTCGAAAGCTGCTTTTTCTTTTTTCTCGGACACGATTTTGTTTTCCGCCAAAGGGGGCTGTCCGAAGTGCGCGCGGCAGTCTGTGCGATGCGCCTATTCTAGTGCAAGTTCGATACCACGATAAGATTTTCGCGGCTGGCGCAGACCCAAACGCCTCGGGTGCAAGATCTCTGCGCTTTCTGCCGTGAACTCCAGCCTCAATCCCTTCAATATGTTACGAGTACACCGTCAAGGGGTTGATCAGCGCCGCCTTCACCCCTTTTCTCGAAGAAACAGTTTGTCATACGAGTGACGCAAGTAACGCGCAAGAATCTGCATCTGGCAGCCTTCGATTTTCCGGCCGGTGCAAGCTTGCTGGACAAGCGATGAATCGCTGATGTGCCCAGGTTGCGGAAATCCCGCCGAACGTCGAAAAATGAATCCCAAAATGGCAACGGACAAAGAACTCATAGACAGATATGGAACTTCGCCTTGCGCCAAAAGACATCGCCTTTCGATGCATTGCGTTGCCGAGCCCGGTGCACAAGATCCGAGACCGGCGAGGCCAGCGCGAACTGCGACTCAGCCTGTATGCGGGTCCCGTTTTGGAGCCAGCCCGGTTCGTACGCTCTGCGATCCACGCCTCACGAACTGGAACCACATTCCGCAAACGATTCTTACGCGAGCACTTACGCTGTGACGATTCCAGCGACGAAGAAATGGCGAAGGTCGTGCTCTAAGGAAGTGCGAAATTCAGCGGAGCCCCGGGAGGGAAGAACCAAATGTTAGATCTGGAGCACGTCAAAGTGACTCCCCGCGATCAGCAGGTTTTGAATTTGCTGGTGCAGGGCTGCAGCAATAAGGAAATCGCGGGCCAGCTCAATATCAGCCCGCGTACGGTGAAACAACACCTGCGAACGCTGTTTTTGCGGGCTGGTATTCGCGATGGCCGCAAGCGGGTAAAGCTGGCCACCGCACTGTTTGCCAAGGAGCGAGCCCAATGACTCCCCGGGAGCGCTTAACCCAAAAAGAAATCCAGATTGCCTTGTTAGTCTGGCAGGGCTTGACGAACCGCGAGATCGGCAGGATCGTGGGCACAACCGAACAGGTCATCAAAAACCACCTGCGCAGCACCTTCGACAAATTAGGGGTCTGGAGCCGGCTGGAACTCGCTATGTACGTGGCCAGCCATGGCGGTCAAAACTGGGCCACGGCTACGGAAGGCCTAAAGATGGCAGCAGCTCAGGCTCCGGGCGTGTCAAGTGCGCGACTCTGACACGAATACTCGCGTTTTGGTGCCAGCGGATTTGATTCCATAGTGCGATGTCGCAGCTTAGTTTGGAAACACGTCTTTTTCCAGAGTCGCGGTGGTTCCGGCGTCCAGGCTTTCGCTGATCAGCACGGTATCGCCGCGTTGCTCGATCACGACTGCGCCTTCCTCCGTGGTCCAAGCGTGGCGGCCAGTCAGCGAAGCCGGTTTGGGGTGGTCTTTGGAGTCGTCGTCCTGCGCCAGGGACGCCTTCTGCAAAAAGTTTGTGCCGGCTGCTGAGCCGAGGGCAGCAGGCGCTGGTGAGGCTGCATCGCTCGCATCGGCAACGGACGTATACCGCTGTTTCAGGGACGCCGCGTAAATGGCAGCAAATTCCGCGGCCTTTTCCGGGTTCGACCAGCGCGACACGTAGAGCAATCCCAGTGGCGCCGTGGCGTCGGACTTACGCTTGGCGGCATAGTAGTATCCGCCACGCCACTCGGGATACATCTGTTTGGCGCGCTTCTTGCCTACATACTGCTCGATCAGCACATCCACGTCGAATTCTCCCATCGCGCCGATGTCGAACTTCTGATAATCCTTGAAATCGCGTTTGAAGTCGGCGACGGGCATGAGCGGAATTTTTTCGCCGGATAGATACGTTTCCGGTTGCATGATCTGGCGCGTCGTATGCGGAGGATTTTTCAGCAGTCCCTCAAACGCCTTATCTTTTCCCGCTTTTTGCATCAGCTTGACGACGAACTCCATCCCGTAACTGTAAGGAAACGTCATCGACTCCTTCAGAAAGATCGGAGCTTCATTGAACACCTTGGTGCCCGGCGTTCCGGTCAGCGTCTCCTCTTCCATCGTTTCCAGCAAAGCGGGTGAATCGACGATCGAGCGCCCCGTAGGCGCGATCGCATATTGGAACATCATGGCCTGGGCCTGGCCCTCCACCACTGCCTCGCGGGCGTCATCGATTTCGTCGTTCTCGATGTCCATGGGCGTGGGATCTTTCCTGATTTCTCCCAAATCTTTATCTCCACGCTTCATCCATTTTTCCAGGCCGACCGACTGGTCCTGCAGAGCGTGTGTCAGTTCATGCGCCATCACCGGTTCCTGCTCTTCCATCGGCACCCAGTCGAGCAGGTTCACGGTTTTGGTCTTGGGATCGTAGTAGCCCGCAATCTCTTCCTTCAGCAGCGCGACGAGGAACGTTTCCAGGTCGAAGCTGCGCGGCAACAGGCCGAACTTCTTGAGCACAAGTTCTGACCGCCGCAGACGCTTTGTGTCTTCGTCGTCCATGTGCTTGGTCAGATACGATACGACCTCTTCCCGGCTGGTCAGCTTGCGTTTGACTTGCTTCTTGATGGGCAGGCCGGTCTGCTTGCTGTCGAAATCGAGAATCTCGTCGACCGAATGGAAAAGCTCTTCCGCTTCGTGCGGCGTGATCTTGACTTCCTTGTCCTGATCTTTGTCTTGGGCCTGATCGTTGGGCTGGGTTGTGCTCTGATCCTGAGCCTGCGAGGCTTTGACGGGAGCGTTCTGGTTCGTCTGCGGCGGTTGTTGCGCGCTGGCGGGCCACGCGATCCAGAGAGCAAGCGACAGCACAACCGCAAAAAGCAGCCGTGTAACCCCGATAAGTGACAACCTGGTTTTATTCACAAATTCTGAGTCTACCCGTTTCCTATACTTTACCTCATGAGCGCAGTGAACCCGGTCAATCTGTGGTCCTCGCGGGAGCACGCGGAAGACTATCTGCGGCGGGCCGATTCGATCTCGCATCGTCAGGAAGGCGAAGCGGCGTTGCTGGAATTCATTCCTGCAGACACGCGGCGGATTCTCGATCTCGGGACTGGCGACGGCCGGCTGCTGGCGCTGGTTCTGCAGTCATCGGCGGATCGGTCGCATCCGCGGCTGGAAGCCGTGGCTGTGGATTTTTCTCCGGCCATGCTCGAAGCCGTGCGCCGGCGCCTCGGCGCCGATTCGCGAGTGCAGGTAGTTGAACATAACCTGGACGGGGCCTTGCCTGCGCTGGGCAAGTTCGATGCCGTGATCTCGAGTTTTGCGATCCATCATTTATCCGACCCGCGCAAGCGGTCGCTTTACGGCGAGATCTACGGACTGATCAATGCGGGAGGCGTCTTTCTGAATCTCGAGCACGTGTCTTCGCCCACCGTGCGCCTGCATGAAGAGTTTCTGCACGGGATCGGATATACGGTTGAAACCGAGGATCCCTCGAACCGCCTGCTCGACGTGGAGACGCAGTTAACCTGGCTTCGCGAAATCGGATTTACCGACGTCGACTGCCATTGGAAGTGGCGGGAACTGGCGCTGCTGGCGGGAAGGCGCGATTAAGAGTAAAGCTGTTTTGCCGTTCCGTGTACGTGTCAGGGATCGAGCCCTTTAAAGCAACTGTGCCGCCTCGCCTACTGATCTGAGCGTCTCGCCGGCCTTGCGATCGAAAGAAACGAACGTCTCCCCGCCGAGCCATCTGCCTTCGAACGCGATTGCACCATCGGCAAAGTCTCCGCCGGCATCGAGCATGGCCAGACCCTCCTCAACCGCGGGACGATTCGTTTCAACGTTCTCGGCCGCAAGAAGTGCGCGGATGGCCTCAGCAGTGTCGGAGGCTGCGAAGCCATAGACCCGGCGCAAGACCCATACGAACTCGCAGAAGCAGGGCACTGCAACCGCAATCAAATCGGCATTGCGCAGCATTTTGGCGGCGATATCCGCCTGGCGCTTATCATCGCGCACCACGGCTCGTACCAGGACATTGGTGTCGACCGCAATTTTCATTTCCGGCCAGCCCAGCCCCCTGCGGCTGCCTCGTTCATTTCCGCGATGGTGGCAACTTTCTTGGTTTTGCCAGCCAGGCGCCCGATGAAATCGTCCACGGTTCCACTTGGCCGCGCCGCCCGAATCACGCCCCGGCCATCGGGAAGCAAATCCAGCTCAATCTTCTCCCCTGGCTTGATGCCGAGATGCTGCATTATTTTCTTTCGAAACGTCACCTGGCCTCGGGATGTCACTGTCAATGTAGTCATAAAGAACGCGTCCGTAAGGTTGTTTTTCATTAGAATAAGGCAAAATGGCATTATAAGCAAACATTTTCAGCCACCCCCTCGCCCGCTTCTCTCGTCCCTAAGTTACCGCCAATATCCTGCGTGCTCTTTTTCTGCCGCACGGCTTCGAGCACGGCGGCTTCGATCTTGTCGGGCTCCCGCGTTAGTCCCAAATGACGCAACATCATGGCCGCGGCCAGAATCGCGCCAAAGGGATTCGCGATGTTCTTGCCCGCGATGGGCGGCGCCGAGCCGTGCACCGGCTCAAACATCGACGTCCGTCCCGGATGGATATTTCCGCTGGCCGCCATCCCCAGCCCGCCCTGCAGCCCCGCGGCGAGGTCGGTGATGATGTCGCCGAACATGTTGTTGGTCACGATCACGTCAAACTGCCGCGGATCGCGCACCATCTGCATGCACAACGCGTCGACGTACATGTGCTGAGCCGTGATTTCCGGATGTTCTGCGCTGGCTTCTTTGAACGCGCGCTGCCACAAGCCCCCGGCGTGAGTCATGGCGTTCGATTTGTCGCACATCAGGACTTGGCTGCGCGGCGAGCCGTCAAGCTTCTCATGGGACCGGCAATATTCAAACGCATAGCGAATGATCCGTTCCACGCCCTTGCGCGTGTTGATGTCTTCCTGCGTGGCGATTTCATCCGGCGTGCCCCGCTTAAAAACTCCGCCGGCATCGGTGTAGACACCCTCGGTGTTTTCCCGCAGAACGACAAAATCAACATCTTTTGGCTCGACATTTTTCAGCGGACATAACCCCGCATCGAGGAGACGCACGGGCCGCACATTCGCGTACAAATCCATTTGGAAGCGCATGCCCAGCAGAATTTCTTTGGCGTGAATATTCGTTTTCACGCGCGGATCCCCGAACGCCCCGACCAGGATTGCGTCGAAATCCCGCGCCAGCATGGCAAAGCCATCGGGAGGAACGGTGGTTCCATCGCGCAGATAACGATCGGCCCCCCAATCAAATTCCGTGAATTCGACCGTGGCCCCGCTCGCTTGGATCACCCTGACGGCTTGGGGAATGACTTCTTTGCCAATCCCGTCGCCGGGAATCACAGCAATTCGCTTTGTTGCTGGCTTGGAGGCGTCGTTTTTTTGCTTCACGGCAGGAACGTTAACACAATCGCTATAATCGAACTATAGCTATGGGATTGACCGCACTCCAGGCCCACGGTCAAGCGCTCGGGGCAAAGCGCATCGGCGAGTATCGCGGCACGACTTCGGCGGCGTGTTTTTCTGATCCGCAGCAGGAATTCGCTATTCTGCGTCACGACTGCGGCGTTTACGACCTGGGATATCGCGAAAAAGTCTCGCTGACCGGGGCGGACCGCGTTCGCTGGCTGAATGGCATGGTCACGAACAACATTCGCGACTTGGCTGCCGGGCGCGGTGTTTACGCTTTTCTACTGAATCCACAGGGCCACATCCTCGCGGACCTCTATGCCTACAACCGTGGGGAATCGATCCTCGTGGACACGGACGCCAGTCAACTGGAAAAGATGATCGTAACCTTCGACCATTACATCATCATGGACGATGTCGTGATCACGAGACTGGGCGAGCATATGACGTCTCTTGGCGTGGCTGGGCCGAAATCGCGGGCAGTGCTCAAGGCCGCCGGCATTCAGGTTCCAGAGATGCCGCCGCTCGAAATCATCACTCCAAAATGCGACTGCGATTGCGGGTGCCTGGAGTGCAGCGTGGTTCGCAGCGACGATCCGCGCAACGAATCCTATGAGATCTGGATTGCTCCGCGCGACGTTCTGAAGCTTTGGCAGGCTTTAATCGCTGCCGGCGCGAGGCCGGTGGGTTGGGAAGCGTTGGAACGCGACCGCATCGTGTCCGGCATTCCGCGCTATGGGGTCGATCTCCGCGAGCGCGATCTGCCCCAGGAAACCGAGCAGGCGCGGGCGTTAAATTTCAATAAGGGTTGCTATGTTGGACAGGAAATCGTCGAGCGCATCCGCTCGCGCGGTGCCGTTCACCGCAAATTCAGCGGATTCTTGCTCGACGGAACCGTTGCCATCGCGGCGGGCACGAAGATCATTTCCGCGGAGAAGGAAGTCGGCGAGATTACGAGTGCGGCAGATATCGCATTCGATGGCCGGCATAAGACCGTCGCGCTGGGCTACATCCGGCGCGAAGTCGGCGTGCCCGGCCGCGAAGTCACGGTCGGCGATTCGAAAGCAATGATTGTTGCGTTGCCGCTGGCAGACGGATTGCTCTCTCAACAGAATCCCAAGCTTGAACAACGCCCGGCTTGATCTCGCCAAGTTCCTTAGTGCGGTGCAGGATTTCCAGAGTTTGAGGAAGGATTTATGGCTGAGAAGAAACACGAAGACTCGTTTACAGTAACGGACCGGCGGCCTTTCACCTCCGATGGAGAGTTGCGTAAAGAGACAGGCGGAGATCGCGAAGCTCCGAAACCGGTAGCGTCGGCAACTCCGCAAGCACAGGCAGAAAAAATGCCTCCCCCGCAGAATACGAGTGTGACGCCGCTCGATCGCGAAATTCCCCCGCCGCCCACGAAGGCAGAGCAGGATGCCCAGGCCGCCGCATACCGCCAGTCGTCGAAAGATCTCGATTCCGAGGTCGAACTCAGCGGTCGTTCGGCAAAAGAGTTTGAGATGACGTTCGAGCGGTTTCTCGCGTCCCTCTACATGACGGCGATGCTGCAACTCGGTCTGATGCGCGAGCAGGGGGCGCAGCCGCAGATTGATATCATCGGTGCGCGGCAGACGATCGACACGCTCAGCCTGATCGCAGAAAAAACCAAGGGCAACCTCACGCGAGCGGAAGAAAATTTCCTGCAAAACAGTTTGTACGAGTTGCGCATGGCGTATGTCGAGGTCACCAACGCGCTCGCGCGTCCGCCGCAACCGGGACCTGCCACCGGAACGGGTGGCAGATGAAAGCGAAACGATGAAAGCTATCCTGACCGTGCTAGGCAGTGGGACTTCGATGGGCGTGCCCACGCTAGGATGCGACTGCGCCGTCTGTCATTCCACCGATGCGCACGACCGGCGCACGCGCCCGTCGATCATGCTCGAGTACAGCGGCAAGGTCGTGCTCATCGACACCACGCCAGACTTTTACGTGCAGGCGATCCGCGAGAATATCACGCGCGTCGATGCCGTCCTCTATACCCACACGCACGCCGATCACATTCTCGGCATCGATGATCTGCGTCCGCTGAGCTATCGCCACAAGCCCAACAAGCTGCCGCTGTACGCTCGACCCGATGCCGCCGCATTCCTGCGCAGGATGTTCACCTATATTTTCGACGCCGACTATAAATACGGCAGCTTGCCGCTGCTCGAACTCCGCCCCATCGACGGGCCGGTCGACGTCTTTGGTGTGACATTTGATCCCGTAATTCTGATTCATGGCGAGACGCAGATTTATGGATATCGTTTCGGCTCGGCTGCGTATTTGACTGATCACAGCGAGATTCCTGAGCCGTCGCTTCTTCAATTGGAGGGTTTGGACGTTCTCTTTCTTGACGCGCTCCGGCATAAGCCGCACCCGACGCATTCGACCGTAAAGAACTCGCTCGAAATCGTCGACCGTCTGCGACCGAAGCGTGCTTTTTTCACCCATATCTGTCACGATCTGCCGCACGAGGCCACTAATGCGACTCTGCCCAAGCATGTGCGGCTCGCGCATGACGGCTTGAAATTGGAATTTGAGATTTAGAAAACGACTCACCGCAGAAAACGCCGAGATCGCAGAGATTTTTGCCGAAAGAAAATTCGCGGGCGTACTGCCGGGTTTGAGAATACTCTGAAAGTGTCATTCATAAGCCCCGCGCCTTAACCTGCGGGGCGAGGAATCCGGCGTGCAGGGCGCGGCGACAATGCGCGCGAGATCCTTCGCTCCGCCTGAAAAACGGCTTCGCTCAGGATGACGCACGTCGAACGATGGGGACTGAAACAAACTCAATGAATTCGTAGTTGATCATTGCATGCAGATCTTTCGCACACTGGATGAGATTCCGCCGGATTTCGGTCCCACGTTGGTCAGCGTGGGCAACTTCGACGGCGTGCACCGCGCCCATGCTCATGTGTTGTGTGAAATCGTCGCTCGCGGCCGGCAAGGCGGATCGAATGCCGTGGCTGTCACGTTCGAGCCGCATCCGGCGCGCATTCTGCGGCCGCAATCGGATCTCAAGCTGCTGACTCCCACACCGGAAAAACTGCGATTGCTGCAGCAGACAGGCGTCGATGCAGTTTTGCTTTTGCCCTTCGGCCGCGATCTCTCGCTGATGTCGCCGCGCGAATTTGCCGAGGTGATTCTCAGCCAGAGGCTGCACGCGCGCGAAGTGCACGAAGGTTTCAACTTCCGTTTCGGGCACAAGGCCTCGGGCGACACGAAAATGCTGGCGGAATTCGGCCGCGAGATGGGCTTCGAGGTCAAAGTTTATCCGGAGATGAAGCTGCGGGGCGAGCCGGTTTCGAGCAGCCATATTCGAAAATTACTGCGTGAAGGCCGCGTCAGCCGCGCGCGGCATCTGTTGGCTCGGCCGTTCTGTATTTTGAGTACGCCGGGACGGGGCCGGGGATACGGGTCAAAGTACACCGTACCGACCATCAATCTTTCACGTTACAACGAACTCGCGCCCGCGGATGGCGTCTACATCACCTGTACGCGTGTTGGTCAAGATCGCTTCGAATCCGTTACTAACGTGGGGAATCGTCCGACGTTTGGCGCAGAACTTTTTGCCATCGAAACTCACCTGCTGAACTTCCATCCCCTCGAACTGACGCCGGAAACAGAAGTGGAGATCTGCTTTCTTGATCGTTTACGCGACGAGATCAAATTTCCCTCGGTCGAAGCCCTGCGCGAGCAGATCGCCCACGACGTCAAAAGGGCACGCCGGTACTTCCATCTTCTGGGCAAGGGAGGGCAAACCGGCAGCTAGTGCGGCAGGTAGCCGAATTCCATCGGCAACTTGCCATCGACGTGTACGAGGTTCACACTGTCGTCGAGCGAGCGCACTTCAATCAGTCCAATCGCGCCGGGTTCGGCTTCGACGATCCTCAGCACTTCGGCGTCGCTGTCGACGAAAATGATGGAATCCCTGTGCGCTGCCAGGAACGCCTTCCATTCGTCAGCCGACATCTTGTTCAAATGTTCCATGGTCTCGTCTTCGCCGAGGGAGTCGCGGTGCAGGACGAGGACGATGTTCTTTCCGTCCGGCCATTTCTTAACCTCGCCGCGGATGATGCGGGCGAGATGCGCGGAACTGAGATTTTCAACCGCATTTTCCTTGTTCACCACCACCGCCGTGTGATGCGCAAAACAAGGCGTCAGCGACGCCAAGAAAAATGCCAACAGCAGATACATTCGCACGATTTTCACCTCCAATGCGTGAAGTGAGATCAGCTTAGTCAGGAGTGCTTCCTGTGTTGTCAAAGGCTTGTCAGAAGATCAAAACGGAAGTAATCAGAAGGTAACGTAGAGGTTCCGAGTCTTGGCGGAGGCGCGAAAATCCAGGGTCGCGTTCAGTCATGCTAGCATTCGGAAAACATGGCATCCCCGAAAGTGAGCGCAGAAGAAATCAAAGTCAATATTGGATGCGGTCTGTCCGGCATTCCCGGCTGGCAAAACCTGGACAATTCGCCGACGATCTGGTTGTCGCGAATTCCTCTGCTGCATCGTCTGCTCAAGACGCCCCCCTGGCCGCGGGATGTGCGCCGTTATGATGTTCGCAAAGGCCTGCCTTATGGCGAGAGTACTGTCCGTTACATTTATTCTTCGCACGCCTTTGAGCATTTCACGCAGGGCGAGTCGCTGGCCATAGCGAAGGATTGCTTTCGCGCGCTTGCCCCGGGGGGAATCTTGCGGATCGTGGTTCCTGACCTCGGGTTGATCGTGCGCGAGTATCTGGCTGATACCAGTCCGCAAGCCGCACAGGCATTTCTGTCCCGCCTCAGCCTGAACCATTCTTTGCAGGATTTCGTGCATCCGGGATCGAATCATTCGCAGATGTTCGACGCGAAAGCATTGGTGCACCTGCTGCGCGAAGCCGGATTTCCGCAGGTAGCAGTCAGCAGTTACCGCCAAAGCGCCATTCCAGAAATCGATCAGCTCGACCTGGAAGTGCGGCGCAATGAAAGTTTGTACATCGAAGCGGTGAAGTAGATCGTTCATTCCCTCCACGTCCATCCGGCTGATAAGGATCGCCGCTAGTATTGTGTTCCGGGAAATTGAGAGATAATCTCGGCGCCGATTTGAAAGATGCGGCGTGACAGGCTGCGGGAAAGAGGATCCGGTTCGTAGAATCGGGAAGGGCACGAGTTGATTCGTGCCGCTAAGTCGCTGCGAATGCGTTGGCGCTTTAGCGCCTGAGGTGTGCGTCTTGACTTGCTTGAGAGTTATCCGCAGCCCGTTGAGCTATGCCCTGGGAAGCTAAGACAGCGAGCGAAAGTGAAAAACGCGCCGGCAGAGCGTTCAGGACTCAGTCACCGTATCGGATGATGCCGCCGCTTGCAGCAAGTGTTCCAGGGGCTCCGGATCAAAGCCAACAATCACTTCTTCTGACCCGCCAGAAAAGACAACCACAGTTGGAGTTTCATTGCTGCCATATTTTTCCAGCATGGCGCGCCTTGCGTCACTGTCGGCGACGATGTCGCGCTCTTCGAAGGCAACCTGCTGGGCTTCGAGAAAAACTCTCATGAGTTCGCAGGACATACAGCCGGGCTGAGTGAAGAACAGGATGCGAGGGCTCATTCGTGCGCCTGCAGGATCGATACAGATCGATGGATTCGAGCCGAAGCAAGATCGGCCGGCCATTCGAGATGCCCCGCCGACCGCCGCTTCGAACCCTGCCGAAAACTGTAACACTAAAGCCAGCTTTTCTTAAGTGCGGGACGAGGACTCGGTCGATCAGCTTCTGGTCCCGGCGCTGCCCGAGCTCTGTCCCGCGCCGGCTCCTGCCGTTGCGGCCATCGCGTCAATTCCCGCAGAGGCCGGTTGCTTCCCGCAGAGTTCGATCACTTCGCTAATTCGCTGGCTCTCGTGCTGCTTGGCCATCTGCCAGTTGTGCAGAGCTTCTTTGTGGTTGGCCACTTCGTCATTGTTTTGCTGAATACGTTCGGCATAATGCGCGGTGATGCGCTGCATCTCCGCCTGAATCTGGGTATTTTCCTTCCCTTTGCGCACCTCGTATTCCTCCAGTTGCTTGCGCTGGCCGTCTTCGTAAGTATTCAGTGCCTGCTGGCGACGGGTAGCGTCCTGCAGCAAGTCGTCGACCGAGGCTCCCGCTGCATCCAGCGCCATAAGCACCGAGGAGCGTTTGATCTCTTTCGACAAGTCGCGGATGCGTTCACTGTTGAGCACATCCACGACCTTGTGGATGCCGTATCCCGAACGTGGACTCATGATTCCGGCAGCGTGATAGATGTCATCGTAAGAGAGCAAGCGAGTTGGCGGATTGCTGACCTGTTCAACACTGTGCGTGGTCGGTTTGTTCACGGGAGCCTCCTTATGGGCAACTTGGGTGGGCGCGTCTGCCTCATGCTGGCGGCGCCAGAAATTGGGAAAGAACCGTTTGGGTTGCATAACTTTCCTTTCTTGACGAGCAGCTTCTCTCGGAGCAAGACTGCGGTGCGGTTCGGAATCGATGTCGCGGCCGGATGTTTTTTCGCGCGACTCCCGCAATTTCGCCGCGATGTGCACAGGACGCACGCTTGCCGAACCGCGCTCTTTACGTTCGATTGCGAACTTCACGTCGGTGCTTGCCGGCTTGGCGGTATCTTCCGCGGGTTTGATCGCAAGCGAAGGCTCAGGCACCGCGGCCTTAGCCGGAACCGGCTGAGAGCCGGTTTCTTGCCTGCGCTCGACGGCCTTGACGTTCTCGCGGCGAACTCCGAGCAGATAATCCCCGCCATCGGAGCGGCAATTACGCGCCTCAGCAGAAAACTGTTCGCGATGCCACTTGATGGTGATGTGGGAGCCGACTCCGATTCGATCTTTCAGTCGGATGCAGGCGCCCGAAGCTGATATGTCGACGATGGTTGCGCGGGAGTGGAAGCTGCGCCCCGAGGCGTCAGCCCAGCAAACTTCCGCCACGGCCCACATCATGCGGCGGGGCTCAATCGGCGCCGAAGCAGCTTCGACATTGCTGCGCTCGACACTCGCGGCTCCGGGTTGCAGGCCACGGGCTTCCATGCCATCTGTATCGGCAAAGTGGCTAGGGAGTTAAGTTACGAGAGGCTGTGGAGGTGACGACGGGCGACGGGTGACACGGGAGAGGCCAAGCGGGGATTGTTGCGCGATTCTGCGGAAAGCAAGTCTGACTGGCAAGTTGTTGAGGCTTAATGACTTAATCGAGTCGAAAATTGCCATCTTCCGGCTGCCACGCAGATCACCTGCTGGCGCCTGAACCCTGCGCCTTCGTCCCGAGCGAGATCTCCAAGCCCTCCGCTGCGGCCCGAACCTTGGGATAGTAATTGCGCGCGTTCTCGACCACTTTGTCGACGATCGCATCGGTGTGTTGCGGATCGTGATGGTAGAGGATCAGCTCTTTCGAACCGCTTTCCATGACGAGGTTGACGGCTTCCCGCCAGTGGCTGTGTCCCCAGCCGCGTCGACGGGCGGCGTACTCCTCCGGCAGATATTGTGCGTCGTAGATCAGAATGTCGGCGCCCTCGGCGAGCTTACGCACAGCTTTGTCGAAGTCCGCGTCGCCGGGCTCGTTGTCGGTCGCGTAGACGAGTACGCCATCCTTCGTTTCGATGCGGAAGCCGAGGCATCCCTGGGGATGATTGAGATACGTGGTCTTGACTCGAATGCCGTCCGCCATGTCGAGCATGCCGTTTTCGATGTCGTAGAAACGACGCGTCGCCTTCATGTGATCGAGATTGACCGGGAAATATGGCGACGCCATTTGCTCGGCCATGACCTGTTCCAGGCTGCGAGTACGGGCCGAGGCATAAAAAAAGAAACGGCTGTTGGGATTGTCATACAAGGGACGAAAGAAGGGCATGCCCTGAATGTGGTCCCAGTGAAAGTGCGAAACAAAAACGTGCGCCGAGAAGGCACGCTCGCCGAATTCGCGCTCCAGTGCTTGGCCCAGCACACGAAAACCCGTGCCGCAGTCAAAGATAAAAATGCGATCTCCGACGCGTACTTCCACGCACGAGGTGTTGCCACCATAGCGCATGTTCTCGGGTTGTGGCGTGGGCGTGGAACCGCGCACGCCCCAGAACTTGACGCGCATAAAAGCGCCTGATTTCCCTTGAGCAGAAACGTCCCATGTCGGGATGCAAACTGCTCATAATTCGCAGGATATTGACGATTCTAGCGGTTGTGGAAGTTCGCACCTAGTGACGAAAGTTTAGGGGCTGGCAAAGGTAAGAATTGTCCAATCTCGCGCCGCCAGCTCGCTTAGGTCTCCCTCGCCTGCTTCGGCGTCGGAACGAGCGCTCCCAAGATTCGGAAATTACGGTTCTAAGACGGAAAGCTTTCGCCCCTCATGTCCTTATCACGAAGCGCCGCGGGCTGTCATAATGAAAGCCTTCAGCCTGTCGGCTCTTTAGGCATGCTTCGCGGGCTGAACGTTTGGCGCGGAAAACATGCTGCAACCCGACTTCAAGCAGTTCTTCCGATTAGCCCGCGAGGCCACGCTCATCCCCGTGGTGAAATCCGTAAGCGCGGACTTGCTCACACCTGTTTCGGCCTTTCTTGCCATTGCTCGAAATGAAAAACACGCCTTTTTACTTGAGTCGGTAGAGCGCGGGGAGCAGATCGGCCGCTACACCTTCCTGGGAGCGCGCCCCTACATGCGCGTGAAAGCGCGGGATGGAAAGGTTGAGGTTCATCGCGGCAACCGCAGGGAAATCGTAAAAGACAGCGTGTTTCACGTAGCCAAACGGCTGTTGCGGGAACATTGTCCTGCTACTGTGCCTGGCATTCCCCCTTTCACGGCCGGGGCGGTGGGCTATTTTGCCTATGATATCGTTCGCCAACTGGAAAAAATCGGCGCCCGCGCGGAAGACGATTTGTCACTACCCGATGCCGAACTGATGTTTTTCGATCGCCTGCTGGCGTTTGATCATCTGCGGCACCAGATTCACATTATCGCCTCCGCGGATGTATCTCACGAGAGCGCGCGGCGCGCCTATGATCGCGCAGTTCGGGACATTGCTGTAGTTGAGCGAAGGCTCGCGCAAGGACTGAGCCGGGCATTGTCGCGAAAATCAAAGGCGCGCGGCGCGGAAGAGCT
>JASHQK010000364.1 GCA_030039195.1 Candidatus Sulfotelmatobacter sp. | reverse complement strand
TCCACGGCAAATCCCGCGTTCCGATCGGGTTGCAAAATCTTTCACGTATCGCACCCAGAGGAATCGATGTACAATCCGTCGCGTTTTGATCTGGCTTCGTGGGGACTTGCGCCTTAACTTCCCCGTAGGGAAAGTCTGAATTTCTGATTCTTTCGTTCGGTACCGCTGTTTTGCCACTCCAGATTTTCTCCGCGCTTCACGGATTTCACGGGGATTCGACTGGCCACTGGAAATTCTTGATTGAGGAGAAAACATGCAGTATCGAAACAAAAAAGTTTTTGGAATTACGCTGGTAGCGTTTCTCGCGTGCCAGGTCGCAGCCGCACAGCGGCACCTTACTCCAATTCCGCATCCCATCGGCTTTCCGCAAAGAGCTGCAGCGCACGCGGAAGCGGCCAAAGCGTCGGCGGCGTCGTCGTCGCCGTGGACTCCATTGACCAACCAGCCGAATTTTCTGGTCGACGGCAGCGCCAACCCCATCCTGCTGATGGACGGTTCGGTCCTGGTGCAAGATGCCGGCTTCCCCGACTGGTGGAAGCTGACACCCGATCCGTACGGCAGTTATGCCAACGGCACATGGACGCAGATAGCCTCGTTGCCCGCGTCGTACAGCCCCCTGTATCACTCGTCGGCCGTGCTGCCAGATGGCCGCCTCATCATCGAAGGGGGAGAATATATCTGCGATCCGTCGAACTTTAATTGCAATGCAGTCTGGAGCAACCAGGGTGCGATCTACGATCCCGTGGCCAACACGTGGACGACCGTCAATCCTCCTGCTGGATGGCAGACGATTGGAGACGCCGAAGGCGTAGTTCTCGCCAATGGAACGTACATGCAGGCGAATTGCTGCACCCAGCAAAGCGCACTGCTGAATCCCCAAAAGCTAACCTGGACGCCGACGGGAACCGGCAAGTACGATACCAATGATGAAGAGGGATGGAATCTTTTGCCCAATCAGCAGGTGCTGGACGTAGACGCCTACGTGCCGATCTCGCCATTTCCTTACATTCCGACCGGCAAGAACTACGAACTCTACAACCCACGGACGGGCGAGTGGCATGTGGCCGGGATAACGCCGGTGCAGCTCTGGGATTCTTGGTTGACGTGCGGCGAGCTTTCCCAAGAACCGCAAAACGGGCCCACGTTTGAACTCGGCCCCGGCGTGTTGCGTCCGGATGGCACCGTTTTCTATATGGGCTCGAATACGTGCCCCAACGAATCCGGAGCGACAGCGATTTACGATTCCTATCGGAACACGTGGAAAGCCGGACCTTACTTCCCGGGCACGAACAACATTTCTGATGGACCTGCGTCCTTGGAAGTGAACGGCAAGGTTCTGATGATGGCCAGCCCGGGGTACGGAAATCCGCCCTCCACATTCTTCGAGTGGGACGGACACGATTTAGACGAGGTTCCCGGAACGCCGAATGCTCCGATGGATGGCTCGTATTTCGGAAACATGCTGATGCTTCCGTCGGGTCAAGTTCTGCTAACCGATTTTTCGGATGACATTGAACTGTACGATCCGACGGGCGGACCTCGGCCGGAGTGGGCGCCGATTGTGGTATTCGCGCCGAATTTCATCCGGCCCGGCAAGTCGTATCAGGCGTTCGGATTCCTCTTCAATGGATGGTCACAGGGAGCCTTCTACGGAGATGATGTGCAGGCGGCGACCAACTTCCCGCTGGTGCGCATTACCAACCTTCAAACTGGACATGTGCGCTACAGCCGCGCCCACGATCCGAGCACGATGGCTGTGGTCTCCAACGAGCTCAATTCCGTCCGGTTCGACGTTCCCGCCGACCAGGAATCGGGATTCAGCAAACTCGAGGTCGTCGCCAACGGGATCGCTTCCAGGCCAGTGTTTGTGAAGGTGCAGGGCAAACACTGACTCGCTGGAATCGCCTCTGTGTTCTTCGAGAACATTTGAGTCTGCACGCCTCTTTCCGGGAAACGGGCGAGCTTGGCTCGCCCGTTGGGGGCAGACTGCACCACTACCGAATCTGGCCGCGAGTTGTTTCTTCCCCAGCAGAACAGATAATTTGGAATCGTGACGCGAATTGGGATCGCAATCACGTTCGGTACGGTGCTTCTACTCGTCATCAGCTTTCTGCGCACCCGTCCGCGGCGCTTGCGGTTCTATGGATGGATCGGCATATTTCTTCTTGCGGCAGCGGAATGGCTGATGTTTCATCACATCTGGCCGGTCGACGTTTATTTCACTCCCATCGCTTGGACCGCGTATCTGATGATTGTGGACGCCATGGTTCTCGCGAGCACTGGCCGCTCCCGCATGCACGACCGGCCGGGGCGATTCCTTCTCATGGCGCTGCTCTCGATTCCTTTATGGCTGATTTTTGAAGCCTACAATTTGAGGCTTGGCAATTGGACTTACGTTGGTGTTCCGGCGAACTGGGCAGGCGCCGTCCTGGGGTATGGCTGGTCTTTCGCCACGATCACACCGGCGATTCTTGAAACCGCCGATCTGGTGCAGGCGTTTGACTGGTTCAAACCGGCCCAGCCCCTTCGGCTCTCGGGCAGAAGCAAGAATGTAATGATCGCCTTTGGCGCACTGTGTCTGATCGTTCCTCTTGTCTTGCCCGCGCATATTGGCGCTTATCTGTTCGGGCTGGTTTGGGTCGGATTCGTGTTTCTGCTCGATCCCATCAACGAACGCGTCGGCGCGCCATCTCTATTAGGAGACTTGGCTGCGGGCTCTCGTAGCTGCTTCTTTTCTTTGCTTATCTCAGGATGGATCTGCGGGTGGCTGTGGGAGTTCTGGAATTTCTGGGCCGCTGCGAAGTGGCACTACATTTTTCCGATCATGCAGCACCAGAAGATTTTTGAAATGCCAGCGGCTGGCTATTTGGGTTTTCTTCCTTTCGCCGTGGAATGCTCCTTGATGTTTTCGACCGTGGCTTTCTTATTCGGGATGGAGCTGGTCGAAACGACGCGCACAGGACGCTGACCTTCGATATAGACAAGATTGCACTCGACGCCGTGTTCTCGATGACTCGAAGGCACTCAGCGCCGGTCGAGCAGTTGCCCCCGGGAATCCATTAGCTCGACAACCAAGGCGGGAAATCCGTCGGCGTGCGTCGAGCAGCTCAGACATGGGTCATAGGCGCGCACGACAGCGGAAACGCGGTTCAGCATGCCTTCCGAGAGCTTTGTCCCATCAACATAATGTTCGGCCACCTGTTGCACGCTGCGACCCATCGACAGATTATTGTGGCCGGTTGCCACGATCAAGTTCGCCCATATGATCGCGCCCTCGTCATTGACCTTGTAATGATGGATTAGAGTGCCGCGGGGTGCTTCAATCATTCCAATGCCTTCGGTCGAGTTGACAGCCGCGGTAGCGCGGACATGATCGTCGAGAAGCTGAGCATCGTTCAGCAGTGTTTCGATCTTCTCCAGCGCGTAGACGATCTCGACGAGCCGGGCATAGTGATAGAGGAATGCACTGTGAGCGACTGCGCCGAATCGCTGGCGGAATTCGCGCAGCTCAGAATCAGCCCCAGGCGTTCCCAACTGGTCGGCTGCATTTAAGCGCGCCAGCGGACCGACGCGATAGACACCAGCCGGGTATCCCTGCGGCTTGAAGTACGGGGCTTTCAGATAGGAATTACGTAGCGAGGCTTCGCCGATCCATTGTTGATACTCTTCCGGCGGGATCTGGTCTTCCACGATGTCGCCCGAAGCGCCGCGAAAACGCAGATTCGCGTCATAGAATTGCAGATTCCCTTTGCGATCGACCAGTCCCGCGTACATGCTGGGGAACGATCCGAAGCAGGCAATTTCTTCTTTGTATTGATCGAGCGCTCCCTGGAAAAATTTCAATGTGCGTTGCGCAATCATCTTGGCTGACGGCAGGTCAAAAAGAATGCGGTCGCGAAGTTGCGAGCTGATCGGTGTGGCAACGCCGCCGGGAACGATCCATGCGGGATGAACGCGCTCGCCCGCCAGACCTTCGATGATCTGCAATCCAAATTTGCGCAGCTCGATGCCGTCGCGGGCGAGTTCCGGATGCTGGGCAATCACACCCGCAACATTGCGCGTCGCGGGGTCGGATTCCATTCCCAACAGCAGATCGGGAGCGGAGAGATAGAAGAAACTGAGTGCATGCGACTGCACAAACTGAGCGTAGTGCGCCAGTTCCCGCAGCTTTCGGGCTGTCGGCGGAATCTTAACCGCCATGATCGCGTCGCACGCTTTGGAAGAAGCCAGCAGATGGCTGATGGGGCAGATGCCGCAGATGCGCGCAGTAATTCCGGGCATTTCATAGAATGGCCGGCCTTCGGTGAATTTTTCGAACCCGCGAACCTGCGTAACGTGGAATTCCGTTTCCGCTACATGACCCTGGTCATCCAGACGGAGGGTGATTCGGGCGTGCCCTTCAATCCGGCTTACGGGATCGATCGTGATGCGCTTCATCCCGAGCTCCTTATCCAAACTTGGGTCCCTGACTCGCTTCCGGTCTGCGGCCGTCCAGCAAATCGGTGATCAGCCCCACGATGGCTTTCGCGGGCGGAGGACATCCCGGCAGGCAGAAGTCGACTTTCACAATTTCGCGAAGTGGACGCGCGCGTCGCAGCAACGCCGGAACACCTACGCTCGGAACGGTCTTGTTTTCATCAGCTCCATCCACGTAGACGCGCTGCAACAACTTGTTCACGGGAACGTTGTTGCGCATCGAAGGGACATTCCCCGTCACCGCGCAGTCTCCGAGCGAGACCAGAACGTGCGTGCGCTGGCGGACGATATGGATCTTTTCCAGATCGTCGTCGGAACTAACGGCGCCCTCGACTAAAGTGACATCCACGTCTTCGGGAAATTCCTGGGCGTCGACGAGCGGCCCATAAACGATTTCGATCCGGCGGCTGAGAGCAATGATGGCCGCGTCCATGTCGAGCAACGACATGTGGCAGCCGGAGCAGCCATCGAGCCAGAGCGTAGCCAGTTTCACCTTCTTCATACCTGCACTCCTCTGCGGTGAACCAGCGCGGTCACGGCATCGGTCTTCTTGACCATTTCTTCGACGGCCCATCCCTTCTCGGCCAGTGCTCCTGTCGGACAGGCCTGCACGCATTTCCCGCAACTGGTGCAGCTCGTGGCCTGTCCCCATTTCTGGTTCAGGTCGCTGACGATGCGCGCATGGATTCCGCGCGAGGTCATGTCCCAGACGTGCGCGCCCTCATGTTCGGCGCACACGCGCACGCAGCGCGTGCAGAGAATGCATCGGTTATGGTCGAGCACGAAGCGCGGATGCGACATGTCCACGCTGAACTTCGGGTAGTTGTAAGCAAAGCCCACCGTAGTGATGCCGAGCTTCGTGGCCATGCTCTGCAGTTCGCAATGCCCGTTGGACACGCAGACGGCGCAGATATGATTGCGTTCGATGAGCAACAACTCCACCGAGATCCGACGGTAGTGCGTCAGCTTCGACGAGTTCGTCGTAACCGACATCCCCTCCTGAACCGGTGTCGTGCAGGCGGGAAACAACCGATCCACGCCGGAGACTTCCACCAGACAAACGCGGCATGCCCCCACTGGAGTGAGGCCCTTGAACGCACACAGCGTGGGAATATGTTTTCCGTTGGCTTCGGCCGCCTGCAGAATTGTTTGGCCTTCGTCGGCGCTGATTAACTGCCCGTCGATCCGGATTGATACCTTTTTCTGCGCCAAAGAATTGCTCCTTCCTAGCCTACGTTCACCGTCTTGATGTCACAACGCAGGCAGCGACAGGCTTCATCGAGAGCTTCCTGCTTGGTGAGTCCGGCGACGACCTCGTCCATGGAGCGCACGCGGAGGGACGCGGCCAGCGGATGTCCGCCGTGCCGCGGACTGGCGCTGGGCTCCTCCGGCGGCTTTTGCCCATACGTGAATTGCGGGAACAGCTGGTCCCAGCGCTCGCCTTCCATCATTTGCCGGTCCATATTGCGCGCGGCTTGCTTGCCGAAGGCCATGGCATTGGAGACGTTCGAAGCGCCGGCCACCAAGTCTCCGCCGGCATAGAATCGCTGCCGGCTGGTCTCGAGCGTGAAGCGGTTCACATCAATCGTCCCGCTCTCTTTCAAAATAAGCCCGGACGCTTTGACGAAATCGAGGTCGACCGTCTCGCCTACGGCGAAGATGACGGAATCGCAATCAAAGCGTTTGATCTCATCCGTGTTGACGGGCTTGCGGCGTCCGGACGTGTCGTACTCGCCGAGACGCGTCTTCACCAGTTCGATTGCTTTCACGTTCCCCTTGGCGTCGCCCAGGATGCGATGCGGCGCGGCGCGGAAGACGAACTTCGCGCCTTCTTCTTTCGCGGCCTGCGTTTCTTCTTCGATCGCCGGCATGTCTTTGTGATCGCGGCGATAAAATACTGTGACGTCGGCGCCCTTGCGCAACGCAGTGCGGGCGGAATCGATTGCCGCGTTGCCACCGCCGATGATCGCCACCTTGCGTCCTAAAGTTGCCGGCTGACCTGCGGCCACCGCCGCCAGGAAGTTCAAAGCGGTTTGCACTCCCGCCAGTTCGGTGCCCGACTGATAGACCCACGATTCCTTCCAGGTTCCGATGGAGAGAAAGATCATGTCGTAGTGATCGTCAAGCTCGTTGAGAGAGATATCCGCGCCGACTCGGGTGTTGAAGATGAACTTCACCCCAAGGCGTTCGATCAATCCGACTTCGCAGCGCAAAATGGATTTCGGTAAACGGTATTCGGGCAAAGCAAAGCGCAACATGCCACCGGCCTCGTCTTTGCTGTCGTAGACGGTGACATCGTGCCCGAGCAAAGCTAAATAAAACGCGGCCGTCAGACCCGCTGGTCCTGCACCAACCACGGCAATCTTGCGGCCTGTGGCCTCGAGCTTGCGCGCGAGCACTTTCTGCACGAATCCTTCGTACTTGTCCGACTCGAAAATAGAGTCGGCCAGAAAGCGGTGAATCTCCCGCATGTTCACGGCCTGATCCAGAGTCACCCGGCGGCAGCGGCTGTCGCAGGGATGCTGGCAAACGCGTCCGGTCGAAGCCGGCAAGGGATTGTCGAAGATCACCGAGAGCAATGCATCTTCGTGCCGCCCTTCCTTGTAGAGCTGCAGGAAGCGCGGAATGTTCATGTGCAGGGGGCAACTGTTCTCGCAAGGCGAGAGCGCGAGTTCCTCGCACACTCCGGCCGAGCAGCGCCGTGAAACGATGTGGTCTTCAAACTCGTTGCGGAAATGACGTAGCGTGGTGAGTACGGGATTCGGTGCGGTTTGTCCCAGGCCGCAGAGTGAGCAGTCGCGGATGTAACAGCTCAGGTCGTCAAGCAACTCCAGATGATGCTGCGTCCCCGCGCCGGTCGTGATGTGGTTCAGGATGCGCAGGCATTTGTTGAGTCCGACGCGGCAGGGAATGCACTTGCCGCACGACTCCGACTGCGTGAAGTCGATGAAGTAGCGCGCCACATCGACCATGCAGTTGTCTTCGTCCATGACCACCATGCCGCCCGAGCCCATGATGGAGCCGAGCTGCGCCAGATTCTCGTAATCCACGGGAGTATCGAACATCTCCACCGGAACGCAGCCGCCCGAAGGGCCGCCGGTCTGCACGGCTTTGACTTGGCGCCCGCTGGCCGCACCCTCGCCAATGTCATAGACGAACGTTTTCAGCGGAGTACCCAGCGGCATTTCGACCAGGCCGGTATTCTTCACTTTGCCGACAAGAGAGAAAACTTTCGTTCCCGCACTTTTCGTGCTGCCGGTTTCGGTGAACCACGCGGGACCGCGCATCACGATGGGGACGATGTTGTACCAGGTCTCCACGTTGTTGATGTTCGTGGGCTTGCCCCATAATCCTTTTTGCGCGGGGAATGGGGGCCGTGGCCGCGGCCGTCCGGCTTGCCCTTCCAGCGAGGCGATCAAAGCAGTTTCTTCCCCGCATACGAAGGCGCCCGCGCCTTCGACCACTTCAATATCAAACTTGAACCCGCGCCCCAGGATGTTCTCGCCCAGCATTCCATAGTCGCGCGCCTGCTCGATGGCTTCGTTCAGGCGGTGTACGGCCAGGGGATACTCCGCCCGCACATAAATAATTCCTCCGGTCGCGCCCATCGCGTAGCCGCCGATGATCATGCCCTCCAGCAGCGCATGCGGATCGCTTTCGATCTCGTTGCGGTTCATGTACGCGCCGGGATCGCCTTCGTCGGCGTTGCAAATGATGTACTTGGTATCGGCTTTCGCCTTGGCCAGGAACTCCCATTTATTTCCGGTAAGGAATCCGGCGCCGCCACGGCCGCGCAGTTTCGCGGCCTTGACCTGCTCGATAACAGCTTCGGGCCGGCCATCGATCAGGACTTTGTAGAGAGCCTGATATCCGCCGATGGCGATGTATTCCTCAATGTCATCGGGATTGATGAGCCCGCAATTGCGCAGAACAATTTTCCTCTGGTTCTTGAAGAACGAGACTTCGTTCCAGGCAGGAATTTCCGGAAATCCTACGCCATAACGAACTCGTCCCGTGATATGGTCCCATTCTTCGATTTTGCAGTAGATGAGATCGGGACTGAGCGCTCCCTGCTGGATGTCTTCGAGAATCGTCCCGGCGTCACTCGCCGGCACGCGCCGTAAGATCACCAGGGGCTTACCCGGTAAACGCACGCTGACCAGCGGTTCCTGCGAGCAGGCTCCAAAGCAGCCGACCGGCGCCAGCAAGACATTCGCGCCAGTTTGTTCGATTGCCTGAATGAAGGCGTGGTACAGTCCTTCCGCACCATTGCCCTGACCGCACGTTCCCATTCCGACCGTGAGCCGGGCGGTTGCTGGCAGCAGCTTGGTCATGCCCGCTTCCCGCAGGCTGTTAAACGCTCCAATGTCCTGAATGCGAGGCATGCATCAATCTCCCGCTCGAATGGTGTCGATCTCGCGCCGAAGAGTGCGTTCTGTGGCGTGCCCGCAGATGCGATGATTCACTTCGACCACGGGGGCCATGGCGCACTGTCCGAAGCATGCCACCGTGCGCAGGGTGAATCTCTGATCGCGGGTGGTGAGCTGAAGTTTTTCGTTGTCTTTGCCGTTGTCGCCGTCGAGTCCCAGATCGAGGCGCACGCTCTCGAGCAGATTCCGCGATCCTCGCGTGTGGCAGGCCGTCCCACGGCAGATGCAGATCGTGTTTTCACCTTGCGGCTGCAGATTGAAGAGCGCGTAAAAAGTCGCCACGCTGTAAATGCGCGAGAGGGGAATTTCGGTTTTTTCCGCAATGTAGCGCAACGTATCTGGGGGAAGATATTTGTGCGGATTTTGTTCCTGTATTTTCTCCAGGATCCCGAGCAGCGCCCCCGGACGCCCGGTACAAGCGCGAATTGTTTTGTCAATAAAAGTCTGTTCCTCGCTGGGGAGTACGGGTTGCGGTTGGGACGACATGATCGCCTCGCTCGGAGTCTTATCCATAATCGACTGTACGGAGCAGGGGCGTAAGTCAATAGGATTCCAGACACACGCGGAAGTGACATCAGTCACAGAACGGAATCCTCGGCTTGCGGACTTGATGGCATCGGCGGCGGAATTTCAACAAGCAGGGCGATTCTCAGGGGGAAACGGCAGCCAATCCTTATTCTTCAGAGCGGCGCATGCAGACGGGGCGGGTCAGTTTGCGCCGGCCTTGGCGGAAGAGTACTTTGCAGTCGGAACTGAAACCGTGATGTTGCCCGAGATGGCACGCCTTGCCTGTAGATTTTTCAGCTTGGAGATCACCGTGGAGGTGACTTCCTGCCCCTGGGAGATAATCAAGGTGCCATCGCCCCCCTGAATTTCTTGCTGAATGATCATGCCAGGCGCGAGTTCCTCGATCCGGCACGTTTTCACCTCTTCCTCTTCCGCATGGGGATCTAAAGCCACCAGCGCTTCGAAAAGTGCCGGGCTGAAGTTAGGGTTGAGACGAGCCAGCTTGTGCACGGTTTCGTTTCGCGAAATGCCTTTATGAATGGAATCTTCATACGCCAGAATCAGGCGGAGAATTTCGGCCCCGCGTCGAATGTCGGCGTTCTCGGGCCCGCCTTCGGTGGGGATGGGGCCATTTTGATGCTCGATCATCCAGGCGATCGGCTCGAGACGGGGAATTTTCGAGAGCAGATCGTAGGCCACGCTGGGGTGCGCTGCATATTGCGCCTGTTCGTTTGCGGTGAGCGACTCGCCTTTGTAGATGGCCTCGATCGTCTCCGGCGCGAGAGTAACGCAGCCCAATTGCGATAGCATGGCCGCGACCTCGTACTGCCAGGGATTTCCCAGTTTCATCGCCTTGACGACATGACGAATGTAGCGGCGAGCGCGCTCCGCGCGGCCAAACGCGGCCGGGTTCACTAGGCTCAGCACTTCTGTCAGAACTTGAACGCTGCCCCTCAGGGTTTGTTCCAGAAGTTCCTTTTCGGCCGTCACCAGACGATACTGCATCAAGGCTGCGGTTAGGGTCTTGGCCATGACATCGTGAGGGCAGGGCTTGATGAGAAAGCGGAAGATGCTGCCCTCGTTGATGGCGTCAATGGCAGTTTGCAGGTCCGCGTTCCCGGTGAGAATCACGCGGATCGTGTCGGGCGACGAGGTCTTTACCGCGCTCAATAGCTGAACCCCATTCATGCCGGGCATGCGCATGTCGGAAACGATGACGGCGTAGGGCCCGGTTTTTTCAATGAAAGGCAGGGCCTGATCCGAGCCGATGGCCGTTTCGATCAGAAATTCGCGGCTCAGACTTCTGCGGTAGCCGTCGAGTACATTGCTGTCATCATCGACCAGAAGAATTCTTTCACGCATTGCGCCTCCCCAACCCTTTGACCGCATTCCGGCGGCTCGATCCTGCGATCGAAGTCCGAACCGCGGATCTTTCGATCTTTCGCACGAGTCTGAAACACCACACTCGCCCCTGAGTTGTCATCGGCAGCTGTCGCACGTTCCTTTAACCAAAAGAACCTCTCCCTGGGAACCACCGGTGAAGTGATTCGCAGGTCTGCCGATGTTTTGCATGATAACCACGAACGCCGAAACCGTCGCACAGCGAAGTCGAGGACAACCTCGGGGACGCGGACCTCAGTTTCTTGCAGGGCCCGGAAAACGCATATGAACTCAGAAAAAACCAGCCCGGCCGCTGAAGTTTCGGGGTTGCCCGGTCCCGATTCTGCCAAACCGCGCATTCTCTTTGTCGATGACGATCCCGCGTTGCTGAACGGCTTGCGCCGCACGGTGCGGCGGGAGTTTGCCGCCGACGTGGCCGAGGATGCGGACCACGGCCTGGATTGCCTGCGACACTACGGACCTTATTGCATCGTAATTTCCGACATGCGTATGCCTGGGATGGATGGGGTCGAATTCCTGGCGACCGTGCGGACGATCTCGCCCGACTCGGTGCGTGTGATGTTGACCGGCTGCGATGAGATCGAAGCGGCGATGCGAGCGGTGAACGATGGCCGCATTTTCAGGTTTCTGGCAAAACCAATTCCTGCCGAAACCCTGCTGATCTGCCTACGCGCCTGCCTGGCCGAGTATCAGGACGTGCGACGCCAGAAGCAGGAGATGGCATCCACCATCCATGCCCTGGAACAACTCGACCTGGGAACGCTCATGGCTTTTGCCCGCGCCATCGACGCCAATTCGGCATGGACGGCTGGCCATTCGGAGCGCGTGACTGCGCTCGCCCTCAAGATCGGTTATGCCATGGGATTGTCAGCTAAAGACCTGCAGATCCTGCACCGCGGCGGATTGCTGCACGACATCGGCAAGATTGGCACGCCGCCCGGCATCCTCGACAAACCCGGGAAACTGGAGGCCCGCGAGACCGAAGTCATGCAAGAGCACGTGAGGATAGGAATGCGCATACTGGAGCCCATCGACTGCTTTCGCGATCTGCTCGGTGTCATTGCGCAACATCATGAACGTTTCGACGGCTCGGGGTATCCGGCAGGGCTGGCCAGAGAACAGATCAGTATTCACGCCCGCATCGTAGCCGTAGCGGATGCTTACGACGCCTTGGTTTCCGACCGGCCCTACCGCAAAGATGTTCCTGAGCAAACGGCGATTGCGATCGTGCGCGAAAAATCAGGAACGCAGTTTGATCCGAAAGTGGTTGAGGCTTTTCTCCAGGCTATTTCGAGACGTCCTGCGGGATGAAATCTCCTGCAGCGTTTTACGGCAACTTTGTTCCACTCCACGACTTGCCCAACTCCTCGACTACCTTTCGCCAGGCCTGGTCCCGTCCCGCACAACCATTGCGCTGCAGGTACTCGAGATCAAGGGGAACGCCGTCCTGCATCCAGAACGGCGACTGCTCCTCGTGAATCACGCTGGCGATGTGCGTGGCGATGACCGTGGAAAAACCGCTTTGCACACTGGCCGAGGGATCGTGATGGCAGGCCACGCCGTCGATGACAGTTTCCGGAAGTCCCCACAGGCCGAGCAGATATGCGGCTACCTCGGCGTGGCTGCATCCCAGAATCTCTACCTCGGCGGTGATCAGTTTTTTTTCATTTTGGCGGACAGCTTGGAGCACATCCTGATACTTGCTGCCCATGGCGGATGCCAGGATGAGCTTGCCGGAATCATGCAACAGTCCAGCAGTAAAGCAATCATCGACCATTTGGCGGTCAGCGTTTTCAGAGTCCGCGATGTGCTTGGCAAAGCTCGCTGCCGCTAGGCTGTGTTCCCATAAATAGGCGATTTCCGCTTCCCCGAGAGTATTGCCGCGGAACTTGTCAGAAACGTGCGTGCTCAGCACCAGGGCGCGGAGCGTGTCGAGACCAAGCATTTGAACCGCCTGCATCGGGCTGGAGATTCGGCAACGCAATCCGAAGAAAGCTGAGTTGACCAATTGCAGTATTTTCGCGGTCATGGCCATATCTTCGGAAACCAGGCGGGTGATTCTGGGCAGGGAAGGCTCGCTGCTTTTCAGTTCGTGGGTAACCTCGAGATAGAGGGATGGAAGGCTGGGCAAAGCCTGCAATCGCGAAACCACGGCCTGCAATTCCGAGTTCTTCAGCAAGCCTCGCACCGCGAATGCGCGTGTGAGCCGCCTCTTCAACTCATTGGTATCGCAGGGCTTGGCCAAATACTGGTGGGTGGGGTCGACCGCCCGCAGGATGGTCTTCTGGTCCGCCTGCCCCGACAAAATGATGCGGAAGCATTGCGGGAATCGCCGCTTCACCTCTTCCAGCAACTCGGCGCCGGTCATGACCGGCATGCGCATGTCAGTCACGATGATGTCGAAGGGTTGCTGTTCCATCCGCTGCAAAGCTTCGGACCCGCTGGTCACGAAAGCCATGTCCCACTCTCCCCGCATGGAGCGAAGGCTGCGCTGCAGTCCCGATAGAACCATAGGCTCATCATCGACGAACAGTATGCGTTTCGACATGAGTGCCGTTTCCCCCTGTCATGGGCAGTTGAATGAAGAAGGTTGTGCCTTTGCCGACTTTGGAGTCGAACCATATCTTGCCGCCGAGCTTTTTCACGATTGAGTTGTATGCCAGGGAAAGTCCCTGGCCCGTGCCACGGCCCACGCTCTTGGTGGTAAAGAAAGGATCGAAAACTCGCGATTGGATTTCCGGAGGGATACCCGCCCCAGTGTCCTCGAAGGCAATGGTAGTGGACTGCGAGTCCTGGGTGGTTCGGATCGTGATTTTGCCCTTCTTGCCGGAACCATCTCCTACTACTTCCGCAATGGCGTGGGCGGAGTTGATCAGCAGATTCAGGAACACCTGGTTGAGCTCGCCGACGTGACAGGGAACCATTTGCAAGTCCGGGTGCAGGATGGTCTCGACCTCGGCCACGTACTTCCATTCGCTTCGCGACACCGTGAGAGTGGTCAGGATGGCCTGATTGATGTCCGCCGGTTGTTTCTCTTCGGATCCGGGATGCGAGAATTCCTTCATGGCGCGCACGATGTTGGCTACGCGGCTGATTCCCTCGAGCGACTGCTCGAGGGCGCGAGGGATTTCTGAACGCAGGTAGGCGGAGTCGGATTCCCGAAGGATCCGGCGCAATTGCTCGAAGGCATCGGCAGCGATGGCATCTCCCCGCAGCGACTCACACAGCGAGATGAGGGAGTCGAGTCCGGACCAGGAGTCCCGGATGAAGCGGAGATTGTCGCCGACGAACTGGATTGGCGTATTGATTTCGTGGGCAATGCCGGCGGCGAGCTGCCCGACGCTCTCCATTTTCTGAGCTTGCTGCAGCTGCGCCTGAATCATGCGGCGCTCGCTGATATCGCGTGCGAAGCTCAACAGGTACTCCTGCCCATCGAACTCCAAGTAGGTTGCCATTACCTCAATCGTGAAGACCCGCCCCTCCTTGTTCGTCGGCTGGGTTTCGAAAGTTATCGAACGGCGCATTTTGAGCTCTTGCCAAAAGCCCTGCCAGTTTTCTCTAGGGAAATTTGGGTCGATATCCGAGATCAAGAGGGAAGTAAGCTCTTGACGGGAACGTCCCAGCACGCGGCATGCCGCCTCATTGGCATAGAGAAT
>JASHQK010000363.1 GCA_030039195.1 Candidatus Sulfotelmatobacter sp. | reverse complement strand
GGATATGTGACCCCGGGGAAACTGCGCAAATTCATGGCAAAAAACGGATCGGGCAGTGTCTTATCCTTGACCAGCGCCGCGACAACCGTGGTCGGGACGGTCGCGTGGTGCCATCCTTGAGGCGAGAATTTCGCAGTGGAGATGACCTCTCCCTTCGCCTCGACTTTCGCCGAAGTTTCCAGTGACCATCCCTCCTGCAGCGCGAGCCGGTTTTCCGCGGGGGAGCTGGCTGCTTCCTTCTCCTCTTGCGCAACGACTGACGATACGAAACTGATTACACAAACAAAAGCGAGTATGACTCCGAGCTTCCTTGAGTTCATGGTGAGCCTCTGCATTGCTATTTCCAGTGTTCCCGATGAGCGAACTCGAGAAAAATTGTTCGCAGAATGGATAACACGCTTATTAATTCGTTTCAATAGCCGACTTCAAAGAGAGGATGCTGCCGCCAAAAGAGCGGACCCGACCGGAAAGGACTAAACTGCTGAGTTCCGAGATGCAGCCGGGAGTAGTGGAATGCTTTGCCGATTTTGTCATCCCGAACGAAGTGAGAGATCCAGATCCTTGCATATGGCAACAAAGGCCGAGATTCCTCGCTCCGCTCGGAATGACAAGAGTAGCCCACTACCGGTGGGTCATCGCCTCTTAAGAATCCGCTCCGTGCCTTATAATTGAATTTCCGAGTTTTCCTCACCGGAGTTAATTACAACATGATTCGATTTTTGCAGACCCCTGGCCCGATCAAGAAGTTTGTTCTGGGGGGCATCCTCGTCGTGATCAGCTTGGCGATGCTGGTTTACCTCATCCCCAGCAGCGGCCAAAATTTCGGCAATCCCGATGCCCATATTGTCGCCCAGGTTAATGGCGAGAACATTACGGCGGATGAAGTCCACCAGGCGGCGCAGCAGATGATCCAGCAGCAAATGCCGCAGGGCGGCGCAAACATGAGCATGCTGATGCCCTTCTTCACCTCGCGTGCCGCCGAGCAACTGATTATCCGCGAGGTTTTGCTCACGGAGGCGCGCCGCATGGGCTTGCGCGTCACTCCGGATGAAGTCAGAGACGAGTTGCAGCACGGTCCGGCTTATGCGCCCGCCTTCTTTCCCGGAGGAAACTTCATTGGCGAGCAGGAGTATGAGCTCATTCTGCAGCAACACAATCTCACGCCGGCGAAGTTTGAAACTGAGGTCGGTGAGGATGTTCTCCTCGCCAAGCTGCGAGCACTGGTTTCGGGCAGCGCCACCGTCAGCCAATCTCAGGTCCACGACGAGTTCATCAAGCAGAACTCCAAGGTCAAGTTCGACTACGCAGTGTTGAAGCAGGATGACATCAAGAAAGGCCTGCATCCCACCGACCAGGAGTTAAAAGCTTTCTACGACAGCCACAAGGCGAGTTACGCGAATTCGATTCCGGAAAAGCGGAAAATCAAGTATGCCGTGATCGACTACAGCAAGACCGAAAATGGCGTTCAAATCACCGAGGCCGATCTCCGCGACTACTACGATCAGCATCGAGAGCAGTACCGGGTGCCCGAGCAGGTAAAAGTCAGTCACATTCTCATAAAAACTCCTCTACCCGGAGCTGACGGCAAAGTCGACCAGAAAGGCGTTGCCGAAGCGCAACAGCGCGCCGACGATCTGCTGAAGCAGATCAAGAACGGTGCGAATTTCGAAGACTTGGCCAAGAAGTATTCGGAAGATCCGGGCAGCGCCAAGAACGGCGGATCGCTCGGTTGGATCGGACGTGGCCAGACGGTTCCAGAATTCGAAAAAGTGGCATTCTCTCTGCCCAAAGGCCAGATCAGCGGCGTCGTCAAGAGCAGTTACGGTTTCCACATCATCCGCGTCGATGACAAGCACGACGCGGAACTCAAGCCCCTGGACGAGGTCAAGAGCGAAATCGAGCCCATTCTAAAGCGGCAGAAAGCCCAGCAGATCGCCCAGAATGAAGCCGACGATATGCTGAAGCAGGCCCGCACGAACGGCTTGGATGCGGCCGCTGCGGCGCAGAAGGTCCCGGCGATCACATCGGACTTTTTCTCGCGCAAAGACCTGCTGCCGGGACTTGGGCCCGCTCAGCAGTTCATGGACGCGGTGTTCATGGAAGCCGACAAGGCTCCGCCTGACATGGCATCGTCTTCGCAGGGGATCGTGGTTTTTCAATTGCTCGCGATCCAGCCGCCGGCAACTCCGACGTTCGAAGAAATTCGCAGCAAAGTCGAAGAAGAGTTCAAGAACGAGCGTTCCAATGTTCTGCTATCTCAGAAAACGGAGGAGCTTTCCGATCGCGCCAAAGCCGAGCACGATCTGAAGCGCGCCGCGAAGGAACTCGGCGCCACCATGAAGACCAGCGACTACGTTCTGCCCGACGGCCAGGTGCCCGATATCGGATCGATGAGCGGGCAAGCCGCTGTTGCCTTCACCATGAAGCCGGGAGAAATCAGCGGCCCCATCATGAGCGGAGGGGATGGAGCCGTTTTGGAGTTGATCGATAATCAAAAGCCTTCGGAAGCAGATTTTGCCGCCAAGCGGGACGAGATTCGCGACCAGCTGCTGCAACAAAAGCAGCAGGAAATCTTCGAACTTTTCGTCTCGAATCTGCGTGATCAGTTGGAAAAATCGGGCAAGATCAAGATCAATCAGCAAGAACTGAAGGCCCTTACCCGCAGCGGAACCGAGGAAGGGATGTAACCGCGCTCGTCATGCCCTTTCCGCGCGCCGCCGGAATTCTGTTGCATCCCACGTCGTTGCCTGCCGCCGGCGGAATCGGCGACTTTGGGCCGGCCGCCTACCGCTTCGTTGATTTTTTGGCTGCGGCGCGTCAAGGACTTTGGCAGGTCCTGCCTCTTGGCCCGCTCGGCTACGGCAACTCGCCCTATTCCTCGACGTCTGCGTTTGCCGGCAATCCACTGCTGATCAGCCTCGAACGTCTTGCGGAGCGTGGGTGGATTGATCGGGGAAAACTCGGCCAACTCAGTTCCGATAACAGTGCCAGCGCCGGCGCGTCGCCAATCGATTACGATCGCGTCTTCGCGCAGAAAATGCCGCTTCTTTTTGAAGCCGCGCGAAATTTCCTGCGCTCGGGATCGAGCGAAACTCTTTCCCGATTTCAAGACTTCCGCACACAGAATTCCTGGTGGCTCGATGACTTCGTTCTCTTTGACGCGCTCCGTGCCACCCAGAAGCTGGAAAGCTGGCATCAGTGGTCGCAGGATCTTGCCCATCGTGAACCCTCCGCTCTCAAGAAGGCCAGCACGGAACTTGCAGACGATATTCAAATTCGCAGCGCGCTGCAGTTCGCCTTTTATGAGCAATGGCGCGCCTTGCGCCGATACTGTGCCGAACATTCGATTCGCATCGTGGGTGACCTGGCGATCTTTGTGAACTACGACAGCGCCGACGTTTGGACGCATCCCCATCTGTTTCGCCTCAACGGCGATCTGCAGCCGGAAGTTGTCTCCGGCGTGCCTCCCGATTTTTTCAGCAACACCGGTCAGCGCTGGGGAAATCCCCTTTACCGCTGGGATGTGATGAAATCGCACGGCTATCAATGGTGGATCCAGCGGCTGCGCTGGGCCACACAAAACTGCGACTATATCCGCCTCGACCACTTCCGCGGATTCGATCAGTTCTGGGAGATCCCCGCCGGCGAAGAGACCGCCGTGAATGGGCGCTGGGTCGACGGCCCGCGCGATGATCTGTTCCTGAAAATTCGTGAAGCGCTCGGCGGCTTGCCCTTCTTCGCCGAAGATCTCGGCTACATCACTCCTGAAGTTCACGCCTTGCGCGATCGTTTGCAGATTCCCGGCATGGCGGTGCTGCAATTCGGATTCGGCGACCCGGGCGCGCACATATATCTGCCGCATCGCGCGGCGGGCAAAGTTATCTACACGGGCACGCACGACAATGATACGGTGGTGGGATGGTGGAACTCGGGCGCTGCCGAACACGAGCGCCGCAATGCCGAGTCCTATCTCGGCCGGACCGATGACGGCATCCATTGGGCATTTATTCGCGCCGCGCTCTGCTCGCCCGCGAGTTTGAGCATCGTTCCTCTGCAGGACGTCTTTGGCTTAGGCAGCGAGGCCCGCATGAACATTCCCAGTGTGAATGGCAATAACTGGCGCTGGCGCTTCGACCAGAATCTCTTGCGACCCGAAATCGCCACCAAGCTGGCGCTGCTCGCGGAATTAAGCGACCGCCTTCCCGAGCCCGTAGTGCCGCTGCCCAACGGCAACTTCGTCGCGTGACGCAGGGATCAGCGGCCAGGGCTCAGGGATCAGCGCGCAAGGAACAGTGACTCGCTACAGGTTCTTAACCCTGACCCACCGATTCCTGACCTCTGACCCTGGCCCCTGACCTCTGTTCCCACATGAACGCAGGGTTACAACCGCTTTCCCTTTGCGCTTCTGCGCAGATCGTGTATAGAGATACTGGGGTTTCACGTGAGCGACGCCATCATCGAAGCCGTCGGAGTCGAAAAGTCCTATCCGCAGCCAGACGGCACGCGGATTCAGGTCGTCGGCACGACCAATCTCGTCATCGAGGCGGGAAAGATCATTGCCCTGCTCGGTCCCTCGGGCTGCGGCAAGTCGACGTTGCTCCGTATTCTCACCGGTCTTTCGCAGCCTTCCGCCGGAAGCCTGCTCTGGCACGGCAAGCCGCTCAACGGGCAGATGCCGAACGTCGCGGTGGTGTTCCAAAGCTTTGCGCTTTTTCCCTGGCTCACGGTACTCGAAAATGTCGAGGCTCCTCTGGAGGCGCGTAGTGTCGCAGCTGTAGAGCGTCGCAAGCGCGCCTTACGCACGCTCGACACGGTCGGCCTCGATGGTTTCGAAACGGCGTATCCCAAAGAACTCTCGGGCGGCATGAAGCAGCGCGTTGGCTTTGCGCGGGCCCTGGTTGTCGAGCCCGAAGTCCTTTTCATGGACGAGCCCTTCTCCGCGCTCGACGTTCTCACCGCGGAAAACCTGCGTGGCGAACTGCTCGAACTCTGGCTGAACAAAAAAATGCCAACCAGCGCGATTTTCATCGTCACCCACAACATCGAAGAAGCAATCATATTGGCCGATCGCGTGATGGTGCTGGGACGCAACCCCGCCCGCGTTCGATCCGATTTCAATATCCGTTTGCACCATCCCCGCGATCGCAAGTCGCCGCGCTTTCTTGAACTGGTGGACTATGTCTACAAAGTCATGACCGAGCCCGAGGTCGAACACCCGTTACCCGATGCCGAAACAACCGCCGAAATCATCCTGCCCCGGGGTGGCATAACCAAAGAGGTGATGAAGAAACAGGAAGCACCAGTTCGCACCACGAGATACCAGATGCTACCCCACGCCAAGGTGGGCGGCATCGCCGGCCTGCTTGAACTTTTGCACGACCGCGGCGGGCGCGAGGACTTGTTCCGATTGTCGGAAGAACTGGTCATGGACGTTGAGGATCTTCTGCCCATTCTCGAAGCTTGCGTGCTTCTGGGCTTCGCCTGGCTGAAAGAAGGCGATGTGCAGATTACGCCGCAAGGATCAGCCTTTGCCGAAGCCGACATTCAGCAGCGCAAGATTCTCTTCCGGCAGGCGTCTCTCGATCATGTGACCATCCTCAAACAGATCGACAGCATCCTGAAGCGAAAGTCCGATCACTCCATTGCCGACGAATTTTTTCACGACATCCTCGACGAACATTTCTCGGAAGACGAGGTGCAGCGCCAGTTTGAAACTGCCATGAACTGGGGTCGCTACGCGGAAATTTTCGATTATGATCGTGGAACCGGACGCCTTGTCCAGACCGAGCCTCCCCCCGCGGTGGAAGCGCCGGCCCTCAGCAATCACAACTCCACGCCCGCTCCGAAATCCTGAGATCGCCGAACAGCATGACTCACACCAAGAAATCAACCGGCCTGCGAGGATTCTCAGCCTATCGCCTGTGGACGCAAATTCCCGCGATCGAGATCTCGTTTCTGCCCGATCTGCTCATGTTCGCGGCAGGCCTGGCTTTTTTCTATGGCGTGCTCGTGGTTGGACGCACGTGGCTCGGGCCATTCACGCCTGAGGTTGAAATCTCTCGCAGCCCGTGGGCTTTGCCGGCCTATGCGGGCTATTCGCTCCTTCGCATCACCATCGCTTACGTCTTGAGTCTTGCCTTCACGTTCGTCTACGGATACATCGCCGCTTACAATGCGCGCGCCGAGCGCTTCATGATTCCCCTGCTCGATGTGCTGCAGTCGATTCCCGTGCTCAGCTTTCTTCCCGGCGTAATGCTCGCGATGGTCGCGCTTTTCCCCGGCAGGCAACTGGGCGTCGAGGCTGGCGCGATCTTGCTCATCTTTACTGGCCAGGTCTGGAACATGGCTTTCAGTTTTTACGCTTCATTGAAGAGTATTCCCAGCGAGATGCGCGAGGCGGCGAAAGTCTATCGCTTCAGCTGGTGGCAACGCTTCATTCAAATGGAGCTGCCGTTCTCGGTCATCGGCCTTGTCTGGAACTCGATGATGTCGGTCGCCGGCGGCTGGTTTTTTCTGATGGCCTGCGAGATGTTTGTGCTCGGATCGCGCGACTTCCGCCTGCCCGGTCTCGGATCCTATCTGCAAACCGCAGCCAGCGAGGGCGATACGACTTCCATCCTCTGGGGAATCGGCACGATGATTGCGGTCATCGTCCTGCTCGATCAGTTCGTGTGGCGGCCTGTGATTGCGTGGGCTGAGAAATTCAAGGTCGAGCAAGTAGAGAGTACCGATGCTCCGCGTTCCTGGGTGCTGAATCTCATTCATCATTCCCCCGGACTTGCCAGCCTGCGGAAGAAGACTGTCACGCCGCTCGGCGAACGTTTGATGCTGTATTTTGCGCATTCCGGCTCGGCCGATGACTCTGAGAAGCGCTCGCCATGGACGACCTGGATCGTCCGCATTCTGGCGCTGGTGATGCTTGCCGGCATGGGATATGGAATCGTCCGTGTTGCCATGATTCTTAGCGGCCTGCAGAAATCCGAATTGCATGAAGCCGGCATCGGCTTGCTCGCAACATTCTTGCGTGTGAATCTGGCGCTGTTGATTGGCGCGCTCTGGACCATTCCCGCCGGCGTGGCCATCGGCTTCAATCCGCGTCTCGCCCGCATTGCGCAGCCGCTGGCGCAGATCGCGGCATCCGTTCCGGCCACAGCACTTTTTCCCGTAGTACTGCTTATCCTGATTCGCGTCGGCGGCGGCCTCGGCGTCGGTTCCATCGTTCTGCTTCTTCTCGGCACGCAGTGGTACATCCTGTTTAACGTAATTGCCGGGGCGATGGCCATTCCGACCGATCTCAAAGAATGCTGCTCAATCTTTCGCCTGAAAGGCCTTGCGCGCTGGAGAAAACTGATTCTTCCGGGAATTTTTCCCTACCTCGTAACCGGGCTCATCACGGCTTCCGGTGGTGCTTGGAACGCCAGCATCATCGCCGAATATTTCCATTTCAAAGGCCACATCTACACCACCACCGGCCTGGGTGCGACCATCTCGCAAGCCACCGACGCCGGCAACTTCGATCTTCTCCTGGCCGCCACCATGATGATGGCCCTCACTGTCGTAACCATCAATCGCCTGGTCTGGCGCCGCCTTTATGCGCTCGCCGAAACTCGCTTTCGCCTGGAAACGTGAAATCCTGAACATTGCAAGTCGGCGGACTGGTTACCTCCTGGTTACCTCCGATCCCATTTTCATCAGCTTTTAACTTTTGCTTCATCCTGCTGCAAAGCGACTACACTACACAGTAAAAAGAATGCGGATACACGGGTCGCATGCGGACGAGGCGCGTGAGCCAGTGTTGTCGCGTGTCGCGAGCTTCCCCGAATTCGCGGCGAAGTTCACTCCGGTTGGCCGAGTTCGCGACCTTTATCGCCGGGCGCAACAGTCTCCCGACGGATTTAAACTCGAAAATCTGCTGGCTGCGATGCGCATCCGCCTGCGGCTCGATCCCACCGATCAGGCGCGGATTCCTGCACGCGGCCCGGTTGTGGTCGTGGCCAATCATCCCCATGGCGTGCTCGATGCCACGATCCTCACGGTCCTGCTGACGCGTGTCCGTCCCGACGTCCGGGTGCTGACGAATTTCCTTCTCGCCGATATTCCAGAGTTCGCCCAGCACTGCATCTTCATCGATCCTTTTCAAACCGACCGCTCGGCGGAGTGCAATCGGCGCGCCGTGCGTGACGCTCTTTCCTGGTTACAGAAAGACGGCATGCTGGTGATTTTTCCGGCAGGAGAGCTCTCTCACACGAAGTTGCACATGCCGCAGATGGCTCGTCGTGAATGGAACGATACCGCGGTTCGCCTGCTTCGCCGCAGCCGAGCCTGCGCTCTTCCCGTGTATGTCTGCGGGCATAGCGGACTGGGGACTCATCTTCTCGGCATGATGCATCCCAAGCTGCGCACGGTCTTTCTCCTGCAGCAACTCGCGCAGCAGGGAGGAAAGACAATCGAGCTTCGCATCGGATGCGAGATTCCCCATGAATCCGTCGCCGAAATCGAAAGCGATCACAACGCCATCGACTACCTGCGCTGGCGCACTTATTTGCTCGCTCGTCGCAAGAAGGCAGAGCCGTCATGGCCCCTGGCGCTGCGCTCGCGCTTCATCTTCAGCATGCAGGAAGCGATTGCGCCAGAGATCGATCCTGCTGATCTGGCCGAAGAAATTGTCAATTTGCCGGCGGATCGTTGCCTGATCGAAAACGGCGACCTGGCTGTATATCTTGGCAGTGCCCGCGAAACGCCGAAACTCCTCGACGAAATTGGTCGCCTTCGCGAATTCACCTTTCGCCAAGTTGGAGAAGGGACCGGCAAGAGGCGGGATCTCGATCGCTTCGACGATTATTACTGGCACGTCCTGCTCTGGCATAAATCGAGGCGCGAACTGGTCGGCGCCTATCGCGCCGGCAATACCGCCGATATTCTCGCCAGCTACGGTATTAGCGGCCTCTACACCAGCACGTTGTTCCGCTACGATGAACGCATCTTCGACACGCTGGGCCCCGCGCTCGAACTGGGGCGTTCCTTCGTTCGCCCGGAATATCAGCGGCAGTACGCTCCCCTCCTGCTGCTATGGAAGGGCATCGCGCGCCTGATCGCGGCCCATCCTGAAATCGCGGTTCTGTTCGGAGCCGTGAGCATCAGCAACGCTTACACTCAAGCCTCGCGCGAGATCATCTATCGTTTTTTCCAGATGCGCATGCAGGAAGACGCACTCGCCGGCCTCGTCGAACCACGCCAGCCCTTCCGTCCCGGGTTGCTTCGCCGTTGGGATTTCCGCGGCATGTGCCACGCGATTCGCGATCTCGATCAACTCTCCGAACCTATCACCGATCTTGAGCCCGACGGCAAGGGACTTCCCATTCTTCTCCGCCAATACTCCAAAATCGGTGGCAAGCTTGTCGCCTTCAACGTGGACCGAAAATTCTCTAACGTTCTTGATGGCCTCGTTCTCGTCGATCTTCGCCAGACTGATCCCGTCGTTCTCGAGCGTTACATGGGAACGCAAGCCGCCGCCCGCTTCCGCGACCTGCATAACCCTGCGCACTGATTCAGGCAATTCTCCCGCCGACCCAAGCCTGCGCTGAGTATCCGTGGGCCTGCGCACCAGCGAAGCAAAACTAAGAATGGGGTGCCCCACCTCTCGCCGGTTTTCCGAGAAGTGGGAGTTTCGACAGATCGAAGTCAAAGAGCGGTTTTCATAGCGTAGGGACTTCGGCTATCCCATTGGCCGATACGGACTCTTCCTAGTGCCGTCCTGAGCTAAGATACACACGTACCATGAAGACTCGACCCAACAGCACGGGCCTGCGCTACTGGATGCTGCGCGTGCTCGAAGAATGCGACCACGTCGCTGCCGGATTCCACGCCGATCCCGTGCACGACTTGCGCGTGGCGCTGCGCCGATGCCGGTCGATGGCCGACGGCATGATGGCCATGGACCCCGATCCCGCCTGGAAAAGCATGAAGAAGGCCGGCAAAAGGCTCTTCCAGAGCCTGGGTGCGCTGCGCGACACGCAGATCATGATGGAGTGGATTGAGAAGCTGGCGCCCACCATGCAGTCGAGTGTGGGGCGGGCACCCATGCCCGCGCCCCTGGAATCGAACGGAGGCCCGGCTACAACCGATGCCTCTGCAGCTTCCTCGGATGCGCCGAATGAACCTGCGCCGGACCCGGCCCACGGGCTGCTTGGCATTCTTCGCCAGCGCGAAACCCAGCAGAAACATGCGGCACGAGCCGCGCTTGAGCAATTCGACCGCAAGCAGTGGCGGCAGTGGTCGAAGAATCTGCCGGTTCGCGCGGCGCGAATCCGGCCGGGCAGCGCGGTTTTCAAGCATCTGGCGCTCGAGCGCTGGACCACTGCGCGTGATCTCCATCGTCGCGCTCTGCGGAATCGTTCGCAGGCGGCGCTGCATGCCCTGCGCATCGGCATCAAGCGGTTCCGCTATATCGTCGAGAATTTTCTTCCCGCGGAGCACAAGGCGTGGAGCAACGACTTGAAGCATATGCAAGACCTGCTGGGCGAGGTCCACGACCTGGACGTGCTCTGGGCGACGGCGATGTCGTGCCACATTTTTCATGACGCCGCATCGCGCCAAGCCTGGCACCGGCGCATTGTTGAAGAACGGGCCAAGAGAGTCGACGAATACCGGCAGAAGACGGTCAGCCCGGATTCTTTATGGAACGTTTGGCGCGCTGAGCTGCCGCAGGGCAAACAGATCGAACGCATCGCCACGATTCGCGTGAAGTTGTGGGCGCGCGCGCTCGATCCTGATTTTGCGCATTCCGAGCGCGTGGCCCAGTTGGCGCTTGAACTCTATGACGGACTTCGATCCGCGGCTTTGCTTGGATTGTCCGGCGAAGACCTCAATGGCGCGGGGGCAAGCGCGCGCTCTGCGTTGTACGTGGCAGCTTTGCTGCACGATGTGGGCAAGGCGAAGGGCGATAAACGACATCACAAGAAATCGCAAACGCTGATCCAGGCGCATGGCGCGCCGCTCGGATGGAATGCGCAAACCATGGGGCGTGCCGCAATCGTCGCTCGTTTTCACGTCGGAGCCTTGCCCATGCGCAGTCACAAAGGATTGCGCGATTTGCTGCCCGACGAGCAGAAAACGATCGTGCGGCTGGCGGCGATTCTGCGCTTAGCGAATGCGTTCGATGCTGAGCATGATGGGCGTGTACGGCGAGTGAAAGTCGAATTGCCACAACGCGCATCACACCCGGGCTCGGCGCAGAATGGCCATCGTCGCCGCAGTGGCGACTTTCTGCGCAGAGCTCCGGGTTGGGGAAAGAATGAAGCGCTCGTGATCTCCGCGGAAGGATACGTACCGGCCAGCCTTACGGCCCGCACCGTCGCGGCCGAACGCTATCTCCTCGAGACCGTGCTGAAGAGACCAGTGGTGGTGAGACCTGCCTTTCATTTGCGCCTCATCCGGCCATCAACCAGTCGCTCAACAACCCGGAAGCTGCACAGTCACTCCCGCGAGAGTTAGCTAATGCGATACAACGTCAGCGTCGGTATGACTCACGCCCAACTTGTCGCGAAGGCCGTCCGCTGGCTGCGGTCGTATCGCTGCGGCGTAGTGCTCTCCGAGCAGGCCTGCGTCAGCGGCGAGATGCCCGACGCCATCGGATGGAAACACGGCTGCCATTCCGTGCTCGTGGAGTGCAAAGTCACACGCGGCGATTTCCTTGCCGATCGCGCCAAACCGTTTCGCCAGAAGCCGGAAAAAGGCGTCGGCAGCGAGCGCTTTTATCTGACCCCGCCCGCACTTGTAAAGATCGAAGAACTTCCCGTCGGTTGGGGATTGCTCGAACTCCGCCGCGGCCGCGTGGAAATGATGCAGCCCTCGGCCAGGAACCTGCGCAGTGCGACCGGATTCCGCTACGAGATGAATTTGCTGTTGGCGAGCCTCCGCCGCGTCGAAGTGCGGATCGAACCGCAAAGCATCACCGATTTCTTGAAGTGGAAAAATCGCATGGCAGAATACAACCGCGGGACACTGCCAGAGGGACTAACGGCCACTGAAAAGGAGCAAAACGTCTTTCTCGAACCGGACTTGCCCTGCTGAAGCGAGTATCCCCAACTCGGCAAACTACCAACGAAACGAGGAATCACGGACCACTAAGGTGAGGTTTTCCTTCGTGCCCCCCCGTCCTTTGTGGTTCATGGGGACGCTGCGCGGCGCAGATGTCATTGATCCCTACAACTCTCGCCGTCCCTCCATCGCCTTCAGCATCGTAATTTCATCCGTATACTCGATGTCGCTTCCGACTGGAATCCCCATCGCGATCCGCGTGACCTTCACGCCTGCGCGGCGCAGTTGCTGCGAAAGATAAACGGCCGTCGCTTCGCCTTCCACCGTGGGATTCGTCGCGAGAATCACTTCATCGACCTCTCCCGCTTCCACCCGCGAAATAAGATTAGGAATGCGAAGCTGTTCAGGTCCGATCCCCTGCAGCGGCGAAATCGCTCCATGTAGCACATGGAACACACCGTTGTAGTGTTTGGTCTTCTCGATCGCAGCTATGTTCGTCGGTTCTTCCACCACGCAAACCAACCGCTGGTTGCGCGTGGCGCTGGTGCAATATACGCAAGGATCGACATCAGTAATGTTGTTGCAAACCGAGCACAGCCGCAGATTGGCTTTCACATCGCGGACGGCGGCCGCGAGCGCTTCCGCATCCTCATCGCTCGATCGCAGAATGTGAAAGGCCAGACGCTGCGCGCTTTTCGCGCCAATGCCCGGGAGCTTCTTCAGCTCATCGATCAGCCGCGACATGGGTTCAGCAAACTTAGACATAGAAACATTGAGCCATTCAGCGATTAGATCATTGAGCGGTCGCCAACCCGAAGGCATCAAGGAGAAGAAAATGACTGAATCATTCAATGCCTCAATCCCTAAATTCCTGGGATTCCTAACCCGCCCAGCATTCCTCCCACCGTCGATTGCATTTGCGCGTCGACCTTGCGGCTGGCTTCATTGATGGCCGCAAGAACCAAATCCTGCAGCATCTCCACATCGCCCGCCTTCACGGCCTCGGGATCGATTTTCAGACTGAGCAGTTGCTTGCGGCCGTCCATTTTCGCGGTGACGGTGCCGCCTCCAGCGCTGGCTTCCACGACGGTCTCCTGCATCTTCTTCTGCAGAGACTCGTACTGCGCCTTTGCTTTCGACATCAGTTCTTGCAGATTGAATCCACCCATAAATCTCTATCTCTTTTCCCGATAGTCGATCACAGTCCGAATCTCGGCGCCAAATTTTTCGCGCATGCGCTGTACAATCGGATCTTGTTCGGCGCGGCTGCGCCCTCCCGGGCCGGGCGAGAATTGCGCTCCGCCAGCCCGCTTATCTTCGGTCGTAGCCACTGCGGCGCCGGGGATGACGCGCAATTTAAGGGCGCGTCCCATCGCTCCGCTTGCCGCAGCAACCGCGATGCGTTTGGCTTCCGGCCCGAGTGACATGTCGACGACAGTTTGCGATTCTGAAACTTTGATGATGAGTTCGTTTCCCTGCACGTCCCATTCGCCGGCCGAGAGCATCGAGACGAGGATGCGCTGATTGTTCTCTGACAACGCTCTGAGCACAGCGGCCTGCAGCTTTTCGATTCCTTCCAATGGCCCGGAAGAGATGACGGCCGCGCTCGCGGCCGGCTCTGTTTGCGGCTCAGGGTGTCCGGTTGCGAGCGGCGCGGTCGAAACGTAGCTTGCGTTGCTGCGATCGGGCGCGGCCGAGCCCAGAATCACCGGCTCCGGCTGGTTCGACGAAGCCACAATTCGCGGTCCCGGCATGGCCGACAACCCGCTGTCTTCCTGTCGCGGAGTGGCCTTGCGAGCCGAATCGGCCGCGAACGGCGAAACGTAATTCGGACGCGTCGCCGGCGGCTCAGTGCGGCGGGGTTCCGAGTGTCGCGTTTCACCGGAAGGGGCGTTGCCCACGATCGTGGGCCGGAGCGCAGACCGTTGCGTTGCAGAAGTCTGCGTGCCTGCCGCTTCGCTAAGCAACTGTTCGATCGGCAGCAATCTCTGCGCGTGGGCCATCTTCAGCAGGCCAAGCTCAAGATGAAACCGCTGCTCCTGCTTGTACCCCAGTTCACCGTGCGTGCGCAGCATGATCTGCAGATGTCGTGTAAGGTCCTCTTCACTGAAAAGTTCTGCGATCCGGGCCACGCGCGCGCGTTCTTCACCGGAAATCTGCAGCAGCCGAGAGTCCGCCCCCGCAACCTTCGCAACCGTGGCATTGCGCAGGAAACGGACCAACTGGCGGGCGAAATGAGTCGGGCTGTGGCCTTCGCCGATGAGATGATCGATCTGCGCCAGAATCTCATTGCTCTTGCTGTCCGAAACCGCGCGCATGACGTCTTCCAGAATGTGCGCGGGAGCGGCGCCGACCAGATTCCGCACCGACTCCGCCGTCAGCTTGCCGCTCGAAGACGCGATCGCCTGATCGAGAATCGACAGCGCGTCGCGCATCGAACCGTCGCCGGCTTCGGCGAGCAACGCGAGAGCATCGTCATCGGCTTCGATCTTTTCTCTTGTGATCAGATCGCGCAACTGCCCCACGATATCGTCAAACTTCACGGCGCGAAAGCTGAAATGCTGGCAGCGCGACCGAATCGTCTGCGGAATGTCTTCCGGCTGCGTCGTTGCCAGCATGAAGACAATGTGATCGGGCGGCTCTTCCAGCGTCTTCAGCAGCGCATTAAAGGCTGCATCGGTGATCTGATGGGCTTCGTCGAGAATATATATTTTGAATCGGTCGCGCGCCGGACGATAGCGCGCGGCCTCGCGCAGTTCGCGGATTTCGTCGATGCCGCGATTGGTCGCTGCATCAATTTCGATTACATCGACGGAGTTGCCGGCGCGAATCTCCATGCACGATTCGCACACTCCGCACGGCTCTGGCACGGGATGATCCGTCGAGCGGCAGTTCAGCGCCATGGCCAGAATGCGGGCGACGGTGGTCTTTCCAATGCCCCGATGTCCGCTGAAAATGTAGCCGTGGGCCGACCTACCTTGCTCGATGGCATTTTGCAGCGTGCGGGTGACGTGCTCCTGTCCGATCACCTCGGAAAATTTCTGTGGACGGTATTTGCGCGCCAGAACGGTATAACTCATGAGCAGAAGTAACGATTATACGGGATGAGGCGCAACGCAACGTGGAAACTCACAGTATGGCAGTAGGCCTGTTGGCTTGTCATCCTTGAGCGTTTGGGTCGCTTCCATTTTAGACGGACCCACTACGTGCCCTGCGTAGTGCTTGCGCGCGGTATTGGCGACGCGATAGGCTGGACGGCAGATAATTTGATTTTAGCGAGAGGAAGGCTGGGCTCGACAGGAGGGTCTCTATGCAATTGAAGCTTACAAAACGAACCGCGGACGGAATCCTGGTCATCGGCTGCAGCGGACGCATTGTCTTTGGCGACGAATCTTCGTTGCTGCGCGAAGAGGTGAAGAAGTCCGTGCAGGATGGCGTGAAACGCATAGTCCTGAACCTGGGGGAAGTGAACTATATCGATTCGGGCGGGCTGGGAACTCTGGTCGCGCTGCACACGACGGCGCACAATGCCGGCGCCACTATCAAGCTGGCCAGTCTGACCAAGCGTGTCGGCGATTTGCTGCAAGTTACCAAACTGCTGACCGTGTTCGACGTTCATGACTCCGAGTCCGAGGCGCTCGAGTCATTCCGCAAGGAAGCTGTCGCCTAGATGGGATTGGACCAAGCGCAGGTGCAGGTGACGCCCGGACGCCCTCGTCAGGCACGAGCGACGCTAGCCGGGATAACTGTCGCAATCGACCTTGATTAAAAAACGGCAGAAACGGTCGGCGCGCAAGGCAACATCGAATCTCCGCTTGAAGATCGAGCGCGCCATTCGCGCGATCCCACGCGGAAAAGTCTCGACCTACGGTGGCGTAGCTCGCGCTGCCGGATTTCCCGGAGCAGCGCGCCAGGTCGTTGCCATTCTGCGCAACGGTTTCGGATTGCCTTGGCAGCGCGTTCTCGGTGCTGGCGGCGAGATCAAGCTGCGCGGCGATTCTGCCATAGAACAGCGATTCCGGCTTGAGGCCGAAGGCGTGCGCTTCCGCGGCCGCAAAGTAGATATGAAAGCGCACGAATTCAAATTTCAGAGGAACAGAAGAGTGTAGGGACAGCCGCCCTCGGCTGTCCGGCCGGGCGAAGCCCGGCTCCCTGCATTCTTGTCGAGGTCCAGCGACCAACCACTAACGGCTAAGACTGGCGGCTAGCGACGGCTCTTGAACGCCTCGTCGATCTCCACCTGATATCCCGTGACCAACTTGTTGGTTTCGTTGGCCATGCCCACGACCGCCATCAACTCCTTGAACATGGCATCGGTCATCCCTTTCATCTGTGCAGAGACCGTGTGCGACGCGATGCAATAGTTGCACTGATTGGTCACGCTGACGGCGATGTAGAGCATCTCCTTCGTCAGCGGATCGAGTGCCCCTGCAGCCATGATCTGCTTGATCGATTCCCATGTGCGCTTCAGCGTCACAGGATCATGCGCGATCGCCTTCCAGAAATTATTGATCCAGTCCGTCTTGCGCGTGGCCATGATGTCGTCATAAACAGCGCGCACTTCCGGGCCGGCGTCTTTATATTCGATGAAGCCGAGAGTAGACATTTGCTCTCCGTTTGCCAGGCTTACCTCGGAGGCACGGCGTCAGACAGAAAAACAACTTCTAAAAAGCCTGTCTGTGTGCATCTGTGTCTCTGTGGTGAAAGGATTTCTATTTTGGCAATTCGCCATGCAGAAGCTTTTCCAGCGCGGCCGCCGCAACCCGTACGCCCACATAGAACTGCCCAAACAGCGCGTACACGGCGCTGACTTCGTCAAACCGCATCTCGTAGATCAGTTTCTTGAAAACCAGAGGATCGTCGGCGAATAGATCAACGCCCCACTCCCAGTCATCGAAGCCGATCGAGCCAGTAATGATCTGCTTCACTTCTCCTGCGTATCGGCGGCCCACCAGCCCGTGCTCGTTCATCTGCCGGGCTCGCTCCTCGATCGGCAACGTATACCAGTTTTTCTCTTCGCCGCGCCGGCGATCCATGGGATAAAAGCAGGCATAGCGGTTCGGCGGAATCTCCGGAAACAGCCGCGGATGCATCGCCTCCTTGTGCCGGTTCAGCTTGCATTCGATCTCCGCTTTCCATTGCTCCGAATGCGGCTCGATGCCCTGATCCGCGAGCTCTTTGTAGATTTTTAAAGTCGATTCATACAGTCCCAGCTCGATGATCGACAAATAAGATGTTGTGAGCTCCAGATAATCGCTCAGCCGCAGATTCGCCAGTGTGAGTTCGGCCTGGTTGAGATCGGCGAATGAGTTGCGGAAGTGGATCAGCATCAGGTCGCCTTTGTGGCCGATCAGCGAATAGAGCGCGGACTGCCCCGCGGAATTCTTCTCCATCGCGGAAAGCACGTCGGCAGCCTCTTTGGCGATTGCAGAGCGCTCCGCTTGCGCCAATTCGCGCCACGCGGTGCGGCGCAACCGCATCATCTGGTGCAGGACACTGTAGCCTTCGGTCGTAAGCGGGACGGCCGGAAGTTCCGTCGCGGCCTGCGGACGAGGATGTTGAACGGTGCTCATGAAAATCCCTTCTGGCTGTGGCGGAATGAATCTGGCGCGGGCACTCAGGGCCGCGCAAAGCCTGCCACGCAGATTGACCCCTGCAGTCTGATATTGTACGCGGAACGCGCCAAACAGCGAGCTGCGATATAAATTACGTCTATGAAGAGAATGCCCGTAATCCTGGCCGCTCTGGTACTACTATCCGCATCGGCGCTGGCGCAGGAGAAGCGACTGTGGGTTTTGCGCGCATCTGGGGAGTTGGTGGAATACGATCTCGCGACCTTCGCCGTGAAACAAACAGTCAAGCTTCCCGCAGAAGCGCTCGAGTCCCCGCAAAGCATTCAAGTGACCCGCCTCGGGCAAGTGCTTTTCGTTCCAGCGCTCTCGTTACCACTCGCCGACAGCGATCTGAAATCCCCGCATACAGTCTGGCTTTGGAATGGACATGAGGCCATCACGCTGGACCTCGGCGTAAAGCGGGAGGTCGGCCAGACGGGATCGAACCAGCTCGTTACCGAAAGCGCGCCCACTGTTTTCCTCTCTGTAGACGGCGCGCATCTGTATTGGTTTTCGAATGAGCAACGTCGTTTGCAGCGCGAAGGCATCGACCTCTCGGTCGACACGACGTGGCAGGCTTGGCGAACAGATCTCAACGGCAATGGACGCGAAGACGTTGCCAGCGTGAAATTACCGGAGTGCAATTGTCCCACGGGAGCGTGTGAAGAAAGCTGTCCGATCGCCACGGTTTGGGCGCCCGTCAACGGGATCGGCGATTTTTTCCTGGTGACGCAGTTTGTCGCAGGCAAGGATCAGCTCGCGTACAAGGCCACGACGGAATATCGCCAACAAGGCGGAAAATGGATCGCGACTGCTTTGCCCGAGCCTTTGCCGCGCGTGCTGGATGCGAATTCAAACGGAGATGTCATCGTTGAGGCGATTCCCGATACCGGCTGTTGCGGATGGGAGAATCAGAGCGACGATCAGACCCTCGTTCTCGCCGCGGGAAAGAAGCAGACGGTCTTTGATGAGCTGGCAACGTACAAGAATCCGGATTACGACGTGAGTTTCTACACCTCGAATGCGCATCTGTCTGCGGATGAAAAGTCCGTCGCCATGACCATCGTCGCGACTGCGCAGGTCAACCAGCC
>JASHQK010000362.1 GCA_030039195.1 Candidatus Sulfotelmatobacter sp. | reverse complement strand
AAGTACAAGCGGATATTTCTTGTTGTTGCTGAAATTCGGAGGGTAAACAAGGATGCCGTCTTCGCGGAAGCCGTCTGGACCCTCCCACTCGAAACGTTCGAGCTTTCCGAGTTCCAAATCTGCGATCTCTTGGTTGAAACTCGTCAGGCCCTTCGGTGCATCACTCGGAGACGCTTTGTAATAGAGCTCGGAAGGATGCGACTCCCTGCTGCCCGCGAAGACGATCTCGCCCCTGGGGCCAACCGTCATATCGACCGAGAACCCCGAAGCGGGATTGATGTCGCCCAGTGGGAGCTTGCGTGCCCTGCCTTTCAAGGGCTGCAGCCACATTGCAACCTCAGTGCCGTCGTTTCCCGATACCAGCAAAGACTGGCCATCAGGCATCCAGAGGGCACCTGCCAGATTGCGGTCGATTCCGAGAGTAAGATCGGTGCCATCCTCGCCGGCGGTCGAGGCGACGAAGATCTCGTTAACATTTTCGGGATCGCCGTCGCGCGGATACCAGTAGGCTATCTGCGATCCGTCGGGGGAAAAGATACCGCAGCTTTCGAGCTTCTCGTGATGAGTGAGCTTGCGGAGCTCGCCAGTCTCGACGTTCAAGACTTCCAACGTGGTCAGATCGGTGTCGCCTGAGTGAGGCAGGGCCTGCCGCGTAATGACCAGGGACTTCGCGTCCGGCGTCCACGAGAGCGGTGACGACCCGCTCTTTGAGAGACTCCATGAACCGGACGTTAAACGCCTGGTTTCACCGCCATCTGCGTTCACCAACCACAGATGCGAGGGCGTTGGCGCGCTCGTGGCCAAATAGTCATTGTCTCCGACCTCGAAGGAATCGTTGTGCGCATCAATGGCTTTCTGACTCGGGGGATCATCGCTCGTGACATAGGCGATCTGCTTGCCGTCAGGGCTCCAGGCGAACTGCTCAACTCCATTGGTCGTGTTGGTGATCTTCTTTGCGTCGCCGCCGTTCATTGGCATCATGAAGATTTGTGGGCCGTCTTCTCTCTTGGTCGTGTCGTCTTTCTTCTCTCTCATATACGGAACCACGGCAAGAAAGGCTAGGCGGTCTCCGCTCGGAGACCAGCGCGGAAACGCCGACTGCTTGCGGCCGAAGGTCAGAACCCGTTGCGCGCCCGTCGCCACGTCGACCAGCACGAGTTCGGTGTCGTTGCGATCCTCCTCGAAGTTCTGCCGCGAGACTACGATGATAATGGACTTGCCGTCGGGCGAGATCTGCGGATCGGAAACCGTCACAGTCTTACTCGAATCTTCGAGCTGAATACCCCGTTTCTGTGCTGGAACAGCGGTTTGGGCCCCTGCTACGTCGACGAAGGAGACGGAGATGAGAATCAACAGAGAAAGACAAAATGTTCGCATAGCGTTACTCACTCTCTGGAAGCTTGTAGATTTGCGATTTTATGGCTATATGGCTTTTGCTCGAATTCTGCAGCTTCTTTCGAGTAACCGGACCGGCAGGACTTACAGAAATCAAGCCAGTTTAGTGAAATCGCTGCAAATTCGGCCACAGCTCCCGCAGCGTCGGCTTCAGGTTCGAGCAGATGATAACGGGGCCATTCACCCAATCGGGTGCGTAGGGAACATCCACGTTCGCCGCGACCTCAACGTTGGCGCAGTTCCGCTTGGCATCTTCTGGGGAGTAGCCGATCCCAATGATTTTTTCTCCCGTGTATCCGCGAGGGCCCCAAAACCAGTAATTCTCATGACCGCTGATGGCCTTCGGCAGGCCGTACCTCGAACCGAGCAAATCCACCGCAGCGGCTTGGGCGTAGTTGTTGGCAAGGATCGCTGTTTGGCTACGCTCTGCTGCCGGAACTCTCTGGTAGGCCTGAGCCACAGCCTGAACCAGCTCCGGCCAGCCAATCATGTTGCTGAAGTAAGTCGGGATTTCCGCGCCGATGTCACTTTTCTCGAACACCGATCCATGGAACCGCAGCAGATTCTGGTAACGAATCAGGCTCGGAGGTGACAGCACGGGAAGAGCCATGGGCATCCAGAAGATTCCCCATATCGCAAACGCTGCCAATAGGGCGGGACGTAGCCATCGTGCCTGCCATTTGTTCAGCCATTCAGAGATTTGAACCGCACCACCAGCGAGGATTACCGGGAATGCTGCTGAAAGGTAATAAGCTTTACCATTTTCCAGCGTGAGGAACGCTACCACCGCGAGAAAAGCGATTCCAATTGCCTGATAGCGGCGACCTGTTTTCGAGATGAGAAAGAAGAAGATTCCTGCCAACCAAACCGGAAGGGAGAGGTGCCCATTTAACACCACTTGGGTCAGCCAGAAGTTCGTCAGCGAAAACGGAAGGCGGTTGAAGTCACGCGCCTCGCGCAAGGCTTGCAGAGTCACCCAATGGTGCTGTTGTTCCCAAAGGAGAGTTGGCAAGGCAACGAGCAGTGCCAATCCCGCGCCCGACCATATCCAGCGAGAGCGGAACTCCTCTCTCGCTGTGAGCAGAAGTCCCAGCACGACGCCGAACCCCCAAAAGACCATCGAATGCTTGTTTAACAGCCCAATGCCCGCCGCAACCCCAAACCACAACCACAATTTCGGCCGATGGTCACGCAAAATCAGGATCAGCAGAAAAGCGCACACGGTCCACATCGGCTCTAAGGCGGTGGTCAGAAAGTGGCCGCACAATAAGAAGACGGGCGCAAGGAGGACCGACAGCGATGCCAAGGCTTGGGCGAAACGCTCCCCACCCAGATTCCGCGCGGTAAGTCCAGTCAAGACGACCAGCCCGGCGTGAGCCAAGGCGAGAAAGAAGCGGATAGAGAACAGGGAATCTCCCATCAGCAGACGCGATAGCCGGGCGAGAAAAGGCACCAGAGGCGGCAGGTCGACGTAGCCCCCCGCGAGATGATCGCCGCAGGCAATGAAATAGAGTTCGTCTCCGTGATAGCCGTATCGCGAATTCGTGAGGAAATGAATGATCAGTGCCGCAACGGCCAGCGCGGCAAGGACAACGTTGTCCGTGCGTGGGTTTGACGCCCCGGTGCGTTGCGCCGGCAGTCCATCACGGACTTCAAGCGATGTGGACTTGGTTGTTATAGGAGTCCCCTCATGACCATCGTCCTCATCTTCGAATAATAGCCATGGCTCCTTCTGTGCGCTGGGTCACAGCATCCCCGTTTGCCCAGACCGCACTATAGAAAGCTGGGAGGCAGCACCGGATGAGGAATCTAGCTGGCCTGTTGTTGATATTCAGCTTGAACACGTGGGCACAGCAACCGGGGGCGAAGCCGCTGTCCAGCCCCGAACCGAGTGCGCAGGTGAGGCAGGAATTCCTCAGGGCGTACAACGCGAAAGATGCGGATGCAGTTGTGGCGCTGTACGCCCAAGGCGCCACGCTAGTGAGCGATGGCGGTACTTTCAAAGGACGGGACGAGATTAGCAAGTGGGTCAAGTCAGGACTGGATCAAGGAAGCAGGCTGGAGATTGAGCCAACCGTGGAGAAAAGTTCTGGAACACTCGCCTACGGCACAGGGCGAACGAGAAGGATGGTCGGTTCCGTCATTCATCTGGGACAATACTTGATCGTGATGGAGAAGATCAGTGGAGAATGGAAAATTGTGCAGCATTTTGCGCTGAGTGCCGGAGAAATCCCAGCCGAGAACGCCGCGCCATCGACAGCAGCGACGCTGTCAGACCAACTGTCTGTGGAGAAGTGGTTCGTCGGGAACTGGATATGCGAGGGAGAGCAGCACGCGTCTCCGACCGCCGCCGGAGGGAGATTCACCGACAAGTTCACCTTCGAAATGGCGCTTGACGACTCTTGGCTTACCTATCACGTCGATCAAACGAAAGGGCCACTCCAGGGCAAACGGACACTGATCGGCTGGGGTACTTGGGACACTGACGCGAAGGTGCACATCCGCCGCGACATGAACATAGGCGGCTCACGTGTCGACGTGACTGCGCCCGGATGGGAGGGCAACAAGCTAGTCTTCACCGGTTACATGATCGCAAACGATGAGAAACTACCCATCCAGCAGACCTTCACGAAGAAAGGCGATGCAGCCTACGATAGCGCCCTCGTGGTGACAGGGGCAGAAGGCAAACCGATGGAGTGGGAAGAGGAGAGTTGCAGGAAGGTTGGCAGGTGAATACAAGACCCGGTTGATGCGTGACAGTAGCCAATCTCTCGGTGATAAGTTACGACTGGCATAAGAGATAAAGAACCGCGCCAAATGAAAACCCATGCGACCATCATCGTTGTTGCCGGGCTGCTATTTCTCTTTACCCTGATTTCTGGTCTTTCTTTGAGCAGAAATCTTAGGCACAACGACCCAAGGGCTTCTGGGAGGCCACTCGCGGGTGCGCTGCCTGCCCTGCACAAGCTGGTCGCGCTTGCGGCAGTGATTACCATAGCAGTGACCATTCGCGACCTCCACCGTGGCATGGAGTTCCGAGCCGTCGAATTGACTCCTGTGATCTTTACCGGATTGTTTTTCGTGCTGATGTTCGTAACTGGCAGTTTGCTTAGCCTCGGCAAGGCGGCAAACGAGGCAGTGCAAGTCTCTCATGAGGTAATCGCGGTTCTGGCCTTCATTTCTACCTCCGGTGCCATTTACCTTCTAACGCGTGGCAGGTGGTAGTAGGGGATCGCTGAGGAATCAACCTGTGCTCACACACCGCGCAGAATTCGCCGTCACGATTCTCGGCACAATTTTTCTGTTCGTGGGGGTTGGTGCGTGCTGCATTGCCGTGGTTCGTGGCAGTAGCGTCCGCCGAGTTCTGGGGTGGTTTGGCATCTTCAGCGCATTGTACGGAGTCCGTCTGTTTGCGGCAGTACCTGCCGCCTTGAGCCTGTTGGTAGGTTCTCTTTCGACCAGCGCGCCGCAAGTCGTATGGATCATCACCTACGTCATCATGATTCCCGCACTGCTGTTCTGGGCAGAGTTAGCTATCGGTACTCTGCACCGCCTTTTCCAGATCATGGTCATCCCGGCGTGTGCCATTGCTGTCGCAGGCATCTTTACAGTCTGTTTCCACAAATCTCCTACCATTTTCATGCCGTACAACAATGTGCTCGTCATCTGCTCACTACTTGCTCTTGCCACGGCGAGCGTTGTTCCGGGTATCGGGAAGCGGTACTTGGTGATTCAGAGTCGAGTTTCAGCGGCGGGCACTCTGATTCTGGCGGCTGCTGTTATCCATGACAATCTAAACGGAACTTTTTTCAACCTTCGCAGTTATCCCTTCCTTGAGCCAATCGCGTTTGCACTGTTTGTGGTCTCGCAAGGCTGGGTCGCGGCAGAAAAAGTGTTTGCCGACGAACGCCGTTTGCTGTCTATCGAAAATGAGCTCGCCATAGCCCGCGAGATACAGGCTTCTATTCTTCCCAGCGATGTTCCCAAACTGAGCCGTCTGCGCATCAGCGCGGCTTATTGTCCGATGACCGCCGTCGCGGGAGATTTCTACTGGTTCATCGCAGTCGATCCCCACCGCAATGGTTTCTTCGTCGCCGATGTCTCTGGACACGGGGTTCCAGCAGCCCTTATTGCCTCGATGATTAAGGTGGCCATGCAGTCGGTCGTATCCTGCGCGAATGATCCGCAATCAGTGCTGCATGGAGTCGAACGCGCCCTTTCTGGGCAACAGCGCTGCCAGTTCGTGTCCGCAGCGTACTTATGGCTCGACACTGAAAGCCACAAGGCGCTGTACTCGGCTGCCGGACATCCTCCGCTTCTTCGCTGGAGCCAAGGCAAGCTGGAGAGCATTCAGAGCAACGGTCTTATCTTTGGGGTAGTGCCGGACTGCGATTATCCGGTTCGTGAGATTTCAATCACGTCCGGTGACCGCTTCCTGCTCTACACAGATGGTTTGATTGAGCCGGAAAACATCAGCGGCGAGTCATTTGGCGACCGCAAGTTGGAGGAAGTTGTACGCGAGAATCAGTTGCGTCCCTCTTCTGAACTATCTGATCGATTGCTTTTTGAGCTACGGCAGTGGCAGCCTGCATCGGCAGCCCAGCAAGACGACATCACTCTGATCGTCATCGACGTGCTTTAGAGAAAGCTGTCATTACCAGAGACGAGGGACGAGCCGGAAGCGTGTGTGGAGACAGTATTCCGAATAGCCGGGCAGTTCTTGGCGCAGAACCGTTTCCTCGTTGAGGAGGCGAAAAACGATTAGCGGGATGAGGAGGGCAAAGACGGGTAAGGCAAAGTACGAACCGAGCGCCAGCGGCGTGAATAACAACCATATCGCCGCGCCTAAATACATGGGATGGCGCACGACGCCATAGGGTCCAGTGGAAATCACTCTCTGTCCAGACTCGACTCGAATCGTACTGGCTGCGAAACTGTTGCTCTTGAATGTCCAAAAAAAACCAGCAGGCAGCCGCCGAGAACGCATGCTTGCGCAACTACCGTCAGCCACAAGGGCGTGTGCGACCAGCCAAATCGATGGTCGGGACCAGGGAGAATAAAAGCGATCACATAA